>JAGLDM010000251.1 GCA_023145595.1 Flavobacteriaceae bacterium
GGTATCAGTTTTGTTTTAATGGCGCTGTTTTATTTTATTATTGATGTTAAAATGTGGCGAAACTGGACGCTCTTCTTTAGAGTAATTGGCCTAAATTCAATAGTCATTTACATGGGAAGGTAGAATTGTTGACACCTGGGGCATCTCTGAATTCTTTCTCGGATTTATAGCAACACCTATGGGAGATTATGGCCTGGCAATAATCATTTTAGGGAGTATTTGTTTAGAATGGGCACTATCATATTATCTTTTTAAAAATAAAATATTTTTAAGGGTTTAAAGGTAATATTTAATGTGTTTTTTTCTTTAAAATTGAAGCATTCAAAATTATTATTAGGTACTTTTGAAAATTGTTTCAATTAAAATCATTAACAAAACAAAAAAACATTAACTCTTTAAAAACCAAATTAATGGCCAAGACTAAATTTATCAATGATAATTTTTTATTGAGTAACAAATACGCTCAAGATCTGTATCACAATTATGCTAAAAAAATGCCAATCATTGACTACCATTGTCATTTATCACCTAAAGACATTGCAGAAGATCGTATTTTTAAAAATATTTCTGAAGTTTGGATTCATGGAGATCATTACAAATGGCGCGCCATGCGAACCTTTGGAATTGATGAAAAGTATATTACCGGAAATGCATCGGATAAAGAAAAATTTGAAAAATGGGCAGAAACAGTTCCTCACACTTTACGAAACCCTCTTTTTCATTGGACACATCTAGAGTTACAAAGATACTTTGAAATAGATACTTTCCTGACAAAGGATAGTGCAGAAGAAATCTATGAAAAGACATCTAAAAGGTTAAATACTTCAGAATATAGCTGTCAAAATTTATTAAAAAAAATGAATGTTGAGGTGGTGTGTACTACAGAAGATCCAATTGATGATTTAAGATGGCACAAATTGCATGCTGAAAATAACTCAACAATTAAAATGACGACTTCTTTTCGACCTGATAAGTCTATTTTGATAGAAGATGATTCTTATAATACATATATCAATTCTTTAGAAAAAGTAAGTGGGGTTGCAATTAATTCATACTGCGATTTAAAGAAAGCTTTAAAAAGCCGAATCCAATATTTTGATGATAATGGATGTAAATTGTCTGATCATGGCTTAAGTTATATTTCCTTTGCTCCATCTACAGAAAAAGAGATTGAAACAATTTTCAAGAAAAGAAAAGATAATGACGATTTAAGTCTGTTAGAAACAGAGCAGTTTAAAAATGCTATTTCATTGTTTTTAGCAGAAACCTATCATGAATTTGGCTGGGTACAACAATTTCACTTAGGCGCATTGAGAAATAACAACCAAAGAATGTTAGACAATTTAGGTCCTGATACGGGTTGGGATTCTATAGGCGATTATTCTCAAGCAGAAAATCTATCTACTTTTCTAAATACATTAGACAGCAAAGACAAATTGACCAAAACCATTCTTTATAATTTAAATCCTGCTGATAATGAAGTGTTGGCAACTATGATTGGTAATTTTAATGATGGAACTATCAAAGCAAAAGTACAATTTGGATCAGGTTGGTGGTTTTTAGATCAAAAAGATGGTATTACCAAGCAATTAAATGCTTTGTCAAACATGAGTTTGATAAGTACTTTTATAGGGATGCTAACCGACTCAAGAAGTTTTTTATCTTACCCAAGACATGAGTATTTTAGAAGAGTTCTCTGTAATTTATTTGGAGAAGAAATGGAAAATGGTGAGTTGCCGAATGATGTTGAATGGGTAGGTAAGATTGTTCAAGATATTAGTTACAACAACGCAAAAGAATATTTTAATTTTTAATTATAAAAAAAAATGAGTAAAGTAGTTACATTTGGAGAGATCATGCTTAGATTAAGTCCTCCCGGGTTTTTAAGGTTTTCTCAAACGAATAGTTTTGATATTGTTTATGGAGGGGGAGAATCCAATGTTGCCGTATCTTTGGCAAATTATGGTGTTCCGGTTGATTTTATTACACGATTACCAAAGAATGATATTGGTGAGTGCGCCTTAATGGAAATGCGTAAAAGAGGTGTGAATACTCAGAATATAGTTTTTGGAGGAGACAGGTTAGGAATTTATTTTTTAGAAACAGGTGCTGTTTCCAGAGGTAGTAAGGTTGTTTATGATAGAGCTAATTCTGCTATTAGCGAAATTCAACCAGGTATGATCGATTGGGATAAGGTTTTTGAAGGAACAGAATGGTTTCATTGGACGGGTATTACTCCTGCCATTTCTCAAAGTGCAGCAGACGTTTGTTTAGAAGCCGTAAAAGTTGCTAGCGCCAAAGGAATTACTATTTCAACTGATTTGAACTACCGTGCTAAATTGTGGAATTATGGAGGAGACCGTGAAGGGATTATGACAGAACTCACCTCTTACTGCGATGTTATTTTAGGAAATGAAGAAGATGCAGAAATGCATTTTGGTATTAAACCGGAAGGATTGGATATAACAACGCAGGGACAAGATGTAAAAGCGGAAGCATTTCTTTCTGTATGTCAACAAATGATGCAAAAATTCCCAAGAGCTAAAAAAGTAATTACTACACTTAGAGGTTCTATCTCGGCATCGCACAATACTTGGGCAGGAGTTTTATATGACGGAACAACAATGCTTCAATCACCTCAATACCAAATAACAGATATTGTTGATCGTGTTGGTGGTGGTGATTCATTTATGGGAGGGTTGATCTACGGATTATTGACCTATCCTGAAAATGATCAAAATGCATTAAACTTTGCAGTGGCAGCATCCTGCTTAAAGCATACGATAAAAGGAGATGCAAATTTGGCTACAGTAGATGAAGTAGAAAAATTAATGGGTGGTGACGCCTCCGGAAGAGTGGCACGTTAGTCAAACATCCAGACGTCTTAAAGTCCAATAATAGATTATAGAAAAAAATAAAATAACGATATAGTAAAAATACATAAAATAGAACTTCCCTATTGGGACTTTCGACTTAAATACACATTATGGCACAATATTCAAGATTAGAAGTTGCTTCAGTTATGAAAGAAACTGGTTTGGTTCCTTTATTTTTTCACACCGATATTGCACTCGCAAAACAGGTATTAAAAGCATGTTTCGATGGCGGAGCACGTTTGATGGAATTTACAAGCAGAGGTGATTTCGCATTCGAGGTCTTCGGAGAACTCAATAAATATGCTCTGGCAGAATTACCAGGAATGATATTAGGAGTTGGGTCCGTTACAGATGCCGCAGCTGCATCTTTGTATATGCAATTAGGCGCTAATTTTATTGTAACGCCAGTTTTAAGAGAAGATATTGCTATGGTATGCAATCGCCGTAAAGTATTATGGTCTCCTGGTTGTGGAACTTTAACAGAAATTTCCAGAGCCGAAGAATTAGGATGTGAAATAGTTAAATTATTTCCAGGTGATATTTATGGGGCTCAATTTGTAAAAGGCGTAAAAGGTCCACAGCCCTGGACAAGCATCATGCCAACAGGAGGAGTTTCTCCTACAGAAGAAAATCTTAAAGGATGGTTTGAGGCCGGTGTGACCTGTGTAGGAATGGGTTCTCAACTGATATCAAAAGAAATTTTAGTGAATAAAGATTATGCTAAGTTAGAACAAGATGTAAAAAAGGCATTGGCTTTAATTAAGCAAGTTAGAAAGTAAAAAACGCACTATTATTTTCACCTACAATAAGTGAAATAAGAAATTAATAATTAAATAAAACTGAATAAAATAGATATTATGGATAAACCTCAGCAGAAAATAGGTAACTATCGCTATAGAATTTTGGCGCTATTAATGTTTGCTACAACCATTAATTATTTTGATAGAAGTATAATTGGTGTAATGGCTCCAACACTTGAAAAGTTGTTTGGATGGACAAATAGTGATTATGCCAATATTATGATTTCATTTAAAGTGGCCTATGCCATTGGTATGTTGTCAATGGGAGGATTAATCGACCGTTTAGGAACTAAAAAAGGGTATACACTTTCTATAGCTATATGGAGTTTATTTGGTATGTTACATGCATTGGTTCGTCCTGGATTTAGTGTTATTGGTTTTGCAGCAGCACGATTTGGTTTAGGTTTTGGAGAAGCAGGAAACTTTCCGGCAGCAATTAAAACAACTGCAGAGTGGTTTCCAAAAAAAGATAGAGCATTTGCAACAGGGCTTTTTAATGCTGCAACAAGTATTGGCGCTATTGCGGCTCCGTTTGTAATTGGTTGGGTTGTTCATGAAAACGGTAAAAATTGGCAAATACCATTCTTAATTACTGGAATTTTAAGTGCTTTATGGGTGTTTTTATGGTTAAGAATGTATAAAAAACCAGAAGTTCATCCTAAAGTATCAAAAGAAGAATTAGCATACATACAAAGTGATTCAGAAGTTGAAAATGAAGAAAAATTACCTTGGAAAAGTGTACTAAATAAGCGTCAAACCTGGGCTTTTGGTTTAGCTAAGGTTACCGATGCAGTTTGGTGGTTTTATCTTTTCTGGGGAGCAAAATTTTTGGCAGAAACATTTGATGTAAATATTAAAAATATTGCCCTTCCATTTTTTGTAATATATATATTAGCCGATGTTGGAAGTATTTTTGGAGGATATCTTTCCGGCGCACTAATGAGAAAAGGTTGGTCTGTGAATAAGGCTCGAAAAATAACTTTGTTAATTTGTGCTTTAATTATTCTTCCAGTAAGTTTAGTTGCTATTACAGAAAGTAAATGGATAGCAATAATTCTTATAGGTATAGGCGCTGCTGGTCATCAAGCTTGGTCTGCTAATATATTTACATTGGTTTCTGATGTTTTTCCAAGAAAAGCTACTGCTTCGGTTGTAGGAATTGGTGGAATGATTGGTGCAGTGGCAGGTATTATTGCAGATGCTGCTTTAGGTTCAGTATTGGATCAAGCTGGTAATACAGGTTATTTTTGGGCATTCCTTGTTGCAGGATCTTGTTATTTAATCATACTTGGTTTTGTGCATTTATTAATGCCTAAAATGACTCCATTAGATGAAAATTTAAATCCGGTTGCTGAATAAAAAATATTATTATTTGCCCTTTATATAGAGATAAATACAAATAGTTAGAAAAACAAGTTTAAGCAGAAAAATGAAAAAACTTAACAGAAAAAATAAAAATTTAGAAAATAAACTTCCTATTAAAATTGTTCAATTTGGTGAAGGAAATTTTCTTAGAGCATTTGTTGATGATGCTTTTCAGAAATTGAATAAGGAAGTCAATTTTAATGCCGGCATTGCAGTAGTTCAACCCATTGAACATGGGATGATCGAAATGTTAAACAAACAGGATGGATTATATACTTTATTTCTAAACGGTTTAAAAAATGGCGAGGAAATCCAAACAAAAGAATTGATTACCAACATAGTTAAGGGAGTTGATCCTTATAAAAATTTTGACGAATATTTAGAGTTGGCAAAAGAAGAAAATTTGGAGTTTATCATCTCAAACACAACCGAAGCAGGTATTTCTTATGATGCTCAGGATAAACCAGCAATGCAGCCTCCAAATTCTTTTCCGGCAAAATTAACAGTATTACTATACGAAAGATTTAAGTTCTTTAAAGGCGACTCAAAAAAAGGGCTTACTATAATTCCCTGTGAATTAATCAACTATAATGCAGATAATCTGAAAGAAATTATTCTAAAATATATTGAGATTTGGAATCTTGAACCCGATTTTAAAAATTGGATTATTGAGCATAATACGTTTCATAATACTTTAGTAGACAGAATTGTGCCAGGCTATCCTAAAGCACAGATTGAAAAATATAATGCACAATTGGATTATCAGGATGACCTAATAGTTACAGCCGAACCTTTCTTTTTATGGGTGATAGAAGGAAGTGATGCCTTAAAAGAAAAACTACCATTTGAGCAAACGAATCTTGATGTAAAAATTGTAGAAGACATACAACCTTTTCGAACAAGAAAAGTTAGAATTTTAAACGGCGCACATACGGCAATGGTTCCTTTTTCAATACTTTATGGCAATACAACCGTTAGAGAAACCATTGAGAATGATTTTACCGGAAAATTTGTTGAAAATGCAGTTTATGATGAGATTATAAAAACATTAGACCTTAGTGAATCAGAATTAAAACATTTTGCAGATGAGGTATTTGACCGGTTTAGAAACCCGTTTGTTGAGCATCAATTATCAAGTATTGCACTAAATTCTATATCTAAATTCAAAGTAAGAGTTCTGCCAAGTTTATTAAAGTATGTAGAATTAAATGATAAATTACCTGTCCATTTAGTTTTTGCCTTTGCTAGTTTAATACGATTTTACAAAGAAGATTGGAACGGAACGGCTTTACCTATTCAAGACGATAAAGAAATAGTCAATACTTTTAAAGAAATATGGGATTTAAAAGAGTATGAACAAATTGCAAAAGTTGTTTTAGGAAATCAGGAATTCTGGGGTCAAGACTTAAATCTGATTAATTCATTAACTAAAGCAATTACTTTAGGTCTAGAAGAAATTGATCAAAATGGTATTGAACAAGGATTCATCAACTTTAAGAATAAGTTTTAAATAGATACATGCAAAATAAAACCTTAAAAATTAATTCGTCCGATAATGTTGCAGTAGCCTTGGTTGATTTAGAGCCAGGAGAACTAATCTTAACAGATAATACAGAAGTAAAAATAATTTCTAAAGTAAAAGCAAAACATAAATTTGCTTTACAATCTTTTGCTGTTGGAGAAAAAATTATAATGTATGATGTTTTAGTAGGGAAAGCAACCAAAACTATTAAGAAAGGAGAGATTCTTACCACTGATAATGTAAAGCATGAAAGTGAGAGTATAAAACCCAAAACTACTGATTTTGAATGGACACCTCCAAAGGTTGATCATTTGAAAAATAAAACATTTTCAGGTTATCACAGAGAAGACGGACAAGTTGGAACAGATAATGTTTGGTTGTTTTTTCCACTTGTGTTTTGTGAGAACAGAAATATAGAAATTCTAAAAGAAATTTTTGAAAAAGAATTACTCAAGCAGCATACAAGTACACATCAATTACTGCTAAGGTCATTGGTAAACAATGAATTTGGTGATAATAAAGAGTTAGAAAGTCAAGATAAAGACGCAGTATTTGGAAATATCAAAGTCAAATTTATTACGCATGAAGGTGGTTGTGGTGCTATTCGTCAAGACGCAGAATCATTAGCTAAACTTTTGGCAGGTTATGTTAACAATCCAAATGTTGCTGGCGCTACTGTTTTAAGTTTAGGGTGTCAGAACTTACAAATAGACATGTTTAATAATGCCCTTCAAAAAATCAATCCAAATCTAAAAAAGCCAGTTCTTATTTATGAACAGCAAAAGTTAGAGACCATTGAGCTAATGCTGCAAATGGTTATCAAGGACTCCTTTGTAGAGATTAAAAAAGCAAATAATATTCAAAGGAAACCAACTCCAATTTCCGAATTAAAAATTGGTTTAGAGTGTGGAGGTTCTGATGGTTTTTCAGGAATATCTGCAAATCCCGTGTTAGGGCAAGTTTCAGATATACTGGTTGCCCTTGGAGGAACTGCAGTACTAGCAGAATTCCCAGAGCTTTGCGGTGTAGAACAAGAAATAATTAACAGATGTGTAAGAGATGCGGATGCAGAAAAATTTTTACATCTCATGCACGAATTCGAAACTTCGGTTATCAACGCAGGGTCAAGTTTCGATATGAACCCGTCTCCAGGTAACATAAAAGACGGATTGATTACCGATGCAATGAAATCTGCAGGAGCAGCTAAAAAAGGAGGAACATCTCCAGTAGTATCTGTTTTAGACTATGGGGAATGTATTGAAAAACCAGGGCTAAATCTGTTATGCACACCTGGAAATGATGTAGAAAGCACAACTGCCTTGGCAGGATCTGGTACTAATCTAATTTTATTTACCACAGGATTGGGAACACCAACAGGTAACCCAATTGCTCCGATAATTAAAGTGGCCTCCAATTCCAAACTGGCAAATACGATGACAGATATTATTGATTTTGATACAGGGAAAATCATCTCTGGTGAAAAATCAATGGAAGAAATTACGGAAGAACTATTGAATTTGATTATAGAAGTTGCCAGTGGAAATACGGAAACAAAATCTATGACTTTAGGTCAAGATGATTTTATTCCGTGGAGAAAAGGGGTATCGCTATAACAAATATGAGATACAAACAATTAGTATTACTAGTTGCATTTATTTTTTTAATAGGATGCTGCAACAAGCAAGAGCCTGCTGTTATTAAAAATGAAAAACCTGCAAAAAGTATTTCATTAGATTCCATTGTAAAACTATACAATAATCCTTCGGATAAATATGTTATGGTTATTGCACACCGTGCTGCCTGGAGAACTTTCCCAGAAAATTCTATCGAAGCAATTCGTAGCGCCATCAAAATTGGCGTTGATATGGTTGAAGTTGATATTGCCAAAACTAAAGATGGTATATTAATACTAATGCACGATGACACCGTTGACAGAACAACCACTGGAAGTGGAAAAGTAACTGACTTAACATATAATGAAATAAAACAACTCAGATTAAATAACGCTATGGGAGATACTGATTATAAAGTACCTACCCTAATGGAAGCTTTGATCGAAATCAAAGGTAAAATAATGATTAATTTAGACAGAGCAGATGAGTTTTTTGAAGAAATTTACCCGATGCTGAAAGAAACAAACACCATAGGTCAGGTGGTTTTAAAAGGCCATTATACCGCTGAAGAAATGAAAGCGAAATTTGGTGATTTCTACAAGGAAGTTCTATACATGCCATTGATTACAGATCAAATTAAGGATATTAAAACGTATGTCGATTCACATGAAGCAATACTAAACCCAAGTAGTTATGAGATTGTCTTTAATGAAAATTATTTGGATAGTTTTGAATATATACCAGAAATACAAAAGAATGGTGATAATGTTTGGATAAATACGTTATGGGGTTCATTAGCCAATAACAGAACCGATGACAAGGCTTATTGGAATCCAGACGATAATTGGGGATGGGTAGTTGAGAATGGAGCAACTATGATTCAAACAGATAGACCATCAGAATTAATAACTTACCTCAAATCAATTGGAAAACGTTAAATACGTTGCAAAAATTTTTAATATAAGGGGACTTCTAAATATTAAATCATTGTCAATTAGTTGATTATGCGTAAATTTATGGTATAAAAAAATCTATAAAGATGTATAAATCAAGAAGAAATAAGGGCTTATTTGACGAGGAGTTTACATGGATCGTTTGTCAGCTATTGGTAATCCATTAGAGGCAATTAATAAAGTGATAGATTTTGAGTTGTTTCGGGAATTATTAGAATGTAAATTACTCAATACCAACAAAAAGAATAATGCAGGCGCAAAGCCTTATGATGTATTGATGCTCTTCAAAATATTAATTCTCCAGCGTTATTATGGTTTGGGAGATAGTCAAGTGGAATATCAAATACTGGATAGAACAAGCTTTAAAACATTTTTAGGATTAGAAACGGGAGATAAAGTTCCTGATGAAAAAA
>JAGLDM010000252.1 GCA_023145595.1 Flavobacteriaceae bacterium
ATTAGTAAAGAAGAAATTGCAAAAAGACGTGATATGCGTCAGACAACAACTTTTACGATTGATCCTAAATCCGCTAAAGATTTTGATGATGCCTTGTCATTTAAAAAGTTAGAAAATGGAAATTATGAAATAGGAATTCATATTGCAGATGTTTCGCATTATGTACAAGAAGATACAATTTTAGATGATGAAGCCTATGCCAGAGCAACATCTGTTTATTTGGTAGATAGGGTAGTGCCTATGCTTCCTGAGGTGCTGTCTAACAATGTATGTTCTTTGAGGCCTAACGAAGAAAAACTGACCTTTTCTGCAATTTTTGAAGTGAATGAAAAAGTGCAAATTGTAGATCAATGGTTCGGTAGAACAGTGATTTATTCTGATGCTCGTTTTGCTTATGAAGAAACACAATTTTTATTAGAGAATCCTTCTGAAAATAGTATACCTGCAGATATTTCACTTACAGGAAAAGCGTATGAAGTTTCTGATGAAATTGTTTTTGCTACATCAAAATTAGATGAATTAGCTAAAAAGTTACGGAAGAAAAGAATTCAGCAAGGCGCCATTACTTTTGATAGGGTAGAGGTTGGTTTTCAGTTAGATGAAGAATCAAATCCAACTGGAGTTTTATTTAAAGAATCTAAAGATGCTAATAAATTGATTGAAGAATTTATGCTATTAGCCAATAGGAAAGTTGCAGAATTTATTGGTTTTGAAAAAGGAAAAGCAAGTAATAAAACGTTTATTTATAGAATTCATGACGAGCCAAACATTGATAAATTAACTGCTTTACAAGGAATTATCAGCAAATTTGGATATAAAATAAATACAGAAAATCGTCAGAAAATTTCACAGTCATTAAATCAGTTGTTAACAGATGTGCATGGTAAAGGAGAATCTAATATGATTGAAACCTTAACGATTCGCTCTATGAGTAAAGCCGTTTATACTACCGATAATATTGGACATTATGGATTAGCATTTGATTACTACAGCCACTTTACATCGCCCATAAGACGTTATCCTGATGTGATGACACATAGGCTGCTTCAGTATTATTTAGATGGTGGAAAATCGCCTAAAGCATCTATATATGAAGAAAAATGCGATCACTCTTCAGAACGAGAACAATTAGCATCAAAAGCAGAGCGTGCATCTATTAAATACATGCAAGTTAAATACATGCAAGATCATAAAGATCAGGAGTTTAAAGGGGTTGTTTCTGGAGTTACAGAATGGGGTATTTATGTAGAGATTATTGAAAATAAATGTGAAGGAATGGTTCGCATTAGAGACATAAAAGATGACTATTATATTTTTGATGAAAGTCAATATGCAATTGTTGGTGAATCTAGTAAAAAAGTCATTCAATTAGGTGACGAAGTTACTGTGAAAGTAAAACATACAGATTTAGAAAGAAAACATTTAGATTTTTCTCTTATTCAAGATTAATTTTAGAAAATTAAAATAAAAAGTTGAAAAAGGCTCTTTTTTAGGAAAACATAGGTTTTTATCGAGTCAAGGCATAACGGGATATTTCAATATCTACTGGAGTTTTTGAGGTCGAAAAAAACGTGGACATCGGTTTAAAATCAGCATTAGGAAGGACTATTTATCTTTTTATTCCTAACATTTAATAATGTAACTTTGCAAACTTCAAGAAAAGAGATAGCATGAGTTACAATCACCAAGAAATCGAAAAAAAATGGCAAGAGTTTTGGGCAACCAATCAAACTTTTAAAGCCTCAAATCCTGCCCTGAGCGAAGTCGAAGGGAGTTCAGAAAAGCCTAAATTTTATGTATTAGATATGTTTCCGTATCCATCTGGAGCAGGATTGCATGTAGGACATCCATTAGGATATATTGCATCAGATATTTATGCACGTTACAAACGTCATAAAGGATTTAATGTATTGCATCCACAAGGCTATGATTCTTTTGGTTTACCAGCGGAACAATATGCAATTCAAACAGGACAACATCCAGCAAAAACAACGGAAGAAAATATAAAAACCTACCGTCGGCAATTAGATCAAATTGGTTTTTCTTTTGATTGGTCTCGTGAAGTGAGAACTTCTAGCCCAGAATATTATAAATGGACACAATGGATTTTCATCCAATTGTTTAATTCTTGGTATAATAAAGATTCAGACAAAGCAGAAGATATTTCAACATTAGAAGACTTGTTTTCATCCAAAGGAAATAAAACAGTAAATGCTGTTTGTGATGATGAAATTCAATCTTTTACGGCTTCGGCTTGGAAGAAATTTTCAAAAAAGAAAAAACAAGAAATATTATTGCAATACCGCCTAACATTTTTATCTGATACCGAAGTAAATTGGTGTCCGGGATTAGGAACCGTTTTAGCAAATGATGAAATTGTAAACGGAGTTTCAGAACGTGGTGGTCATCCTGTAGTTCGTAAAAAAATGACGCAATGGTCTATGCGAATTTCTGCATATTCACAAAGATTGTTAGATGGATTACAAAATATAGATTGGCCACAACCTTTAAAAGATTCTCAAACCAATTGGATTGGAAGATCGCAAGGAGCAATGGTGTCATTTCAGGTAGAAGAATCTACAGAAGTGTCAAATGCAGCGGTGAAATTATCATATAAAGATTTAGAAGCCCTGAAAGAAATGCGTTTGAATTTATCAAAAGCAGAAGGAGTTCTTTGGGATGAATTGAAAAACAAAAAAGGGGCAACAAAATTCAGAAAGAAATATACAATTGGAACTTTCTTGGTGGATTATGTTTGTTTAGCAAAAAATATAATTGTTGAATTTTCTGGTAAAGAAGACGAGGCTGCAAGAACAGCTTATTTTGCGAGTCAAGGATTTGCTGTAGTTCGATTTACAAATGAAGAGGTTCTTGAAAATGTGTTGGGAACTGTTTCTAAAATTAACTCAGCCATTCAGTTTCTAAAACCAATTGAAAAAGTTGAGGAAAAGGAAGTGACTTCGACTTCGCCTAATCACCAAATAGATGTTTTTACAACACGTCCTGATACTATTTTTGGAGTAACATTTATGACTTTAGCGCCAGAGCATGATTTGGTTTCTAAAATTACAACAGCAAAACAGAAAAAAGCAGTGAATGCTTATGTAACCGCTACTGCAAAACGTAGTGAGCGTGATCGTATGGCAGATGTAAAAACGATATCTGGAGTATTCACCGGAGCGTATGCATTGCATCCTTTTACAGGAGAAAAAATTCAGATTTGGATTGGAGATTATGTATTGGCAAGTTACGGAACTGGTGCTGTAATGGCAGTTCCGTGTGGAGATCAACGAGATTATGATTTTGCAAAAAAATTCGGGATTAAGATTCCAAATATTTTTGAAGGAGTAGATATTTCTGAGAAAGCACATGAGGGTAAAGAAGGAACAAAAATTGCAAATTCTGATTTCTTAAACGGATTGCCATATAAGAAAGCCATGAAAACCATCATCTATGAATTGGAAAAGAAAGGTATTGGTTCAGGAAAAATAAATTACCGTTTGCGTGATGCAGTATTTAGTCGTCAGCGTTATTGGGGAGAACCATTCCCAGTATATTATAAAGACGGAATGCCTCAAATGATTGATGCCGCTTACTTACCAATTGCATTACCAGAAGTAGAAAAGTATTTACCTACAGAAGATGGAAAACCACCTCTAGGAAATGCTAATGAATGGGCTTGGGACACAAAAAAGAATACGATAGTTAGTATTGATAAAATCGATAATAAAACAGTTTTTGCATTGGAGTTAAACACCATGCCGGGTTGGGCTGGCAGTTCTTGGTATTTTAACAGATATATGGATCCGTTAAACACCGAAGAATTTGCAAGTAAGGAAGCGTTGGACTATTGGAAAGACGTTGATTTATATATTGGAGGTTCTGAGCACGCTACAGGACACTTGTTATACAGTCGTTTTTGGCAAAAATTCTTGTT
>JAGLDM010000253.1 GCA_023145595.1 Flavobacteriaceae bacterium
AAAGAATATGAAACAAAAATATTAAGTGCTGAAGATAAAATTTCTCAAATTGAACTTCAAATCTTCACAGAGGTTATTCAGTTTCTAATAAAATTTATAAAGCCAGTTCAAAAAAATGCACAGTTAATTGCTCAAATAGATTGCTTGTGTTCTTTTGCTGAAACGGCCAAAGAAAATAATTATGTCTGCCCCATTATTAATGAAAGTACCGACCTTGAAATTAAAAATGGACGCCACCCTGTTATTGAAAAGCAACTTCCAATCGGAGAAGAATATATTGCCAATGATCTAGTTTTAAACCGTACTCAGCAGCAGGTTATCATGATTACGGGACCAAATATGAGTGGTAAATCTGCAATTTTGCGTCAGACTGCATTGATTGTATTATTGGCTCAAATGGGGAGTTATGTTCCTGCACAAAACGCGAGAATTGGAGTAGTTGATAAAATATTTACCCGTGTTGGCGCGAGTGATAATATTTCTATGGGCGAATCTACTTTTATGGTAGAAATGAATGAAACATCTAGTATTCTGAATAATTTATCAGACAGAAGTTTAATCCTTTTAGATGAAATAGGTAGAGGAACTAGTACTTATGACGGAATTTCAATTGCTTGGGCAATTGCAGAATATTTACACGAGCACCCCACAAAAGCAAAAACGTTATTTGCGACACACTATCATGAATTGAATGATATGAGTGAAACTTTTGAGCGTATTAAAAACTTCAATGTTTCTGTAAAAGAATTAAAAGACAAGGTTATTTTCTTACGAAAATTAGTTCCTGGAGGTAGTGAACATAGTTTCGGGATTCATGTGGCTAAATTGGCAGGAATGCCAAGTCCGGTGATTCATAGAGCCAATAAAATGTTGAAGAAATTAGAAGAAAGTCATTCATCAGAAGAGATAAAAGAAAAATTAAATTTGGCAAAAAGGGAAGATGTTCAAATGAGCTTTTTTCAATTAGATGATCCTTTGTTAGAAAATATTAAAGAAGAGATCTTAGCAACAAATATTGACACACTCACCCCCATTGAGGCCTTGATGAAATTGAATGAAATCAAACGAATGCTTACGAAGAAATAATGGTGAATAATTTAGAACAAGGCTTTTTTGGAATTGGAATTCAGAATGGGAAAACCCCCGAAAATTTAGGTGTTTTATGGCGTTCTGCTCAAAATTTAGGTGCGAGTTTTATTTTTACGATTGGCAATAGATATGCAAAGCAAGCCTGTGATACACACAAAGCCGTTGGCGCGATGCCTTATTTTCATTATAAAACCTTTGAGGAATTTTATGAACACCTGCCAAAAGGTGCTATGTTAGTTGGAGTTGAGTTAGATAAAAAAGCAGTTTCTTTAGAAACGTTTGATCACCCAAGACGTTGTGTTTATTTACTTGGGGCAGAGGATAATGGGTTGTCAAGAATTGCCATCGATAAATCTCATTTCCTTATAAAATTCAAGTCTATTTTAAGTTTAAATGTTTCAGTGGCAGGTAGTATTGTTATGTACGATAGGCAATCTAAATTAATTTAAATACTTATATTTGCCCTCAATATGAGTCCTATGTTTTTATTTATAAGCGGTCCCGAAATCTTTATCATTATAATCATTGTAGTGATGTTATTTGGTGCCGATAAAATTCCGGAAATTGCTCGTGGTTTGGGTAAAACAATGCGTCAAGTAAAAGATGCTACGGATGATATTAAATCAGAAATAAAAAGCAGCGCAGAAAAACAAGGAATTGACACGACTTTTACACGTGATATCCAAGATGGAGTTAAAAGTGTAAAGAACAAGGTACAAGATAATATTGACGATATAACAGGGCCTATTAAGAGGCTTTAAATAGGTTATACAACCCTAGAAATGGTTAACCCATCTCGTATCGGTAGCAGAACTGTTTCAACTCTAGGGTCTTCTTTTAACAATTTATTGTATTCAATTAAGGCAAGTGTGTCTGCATCTTTAGGCTGAATTTTTTCAACCACTTTACCGCTCCAGAGTACATTATCAGAAAGTATAACTCCGCCTTTATTCATTTTGTCAATGATAAGGTTGAAATAATTTGAGTAATTATTTTTATCGGCATCTATAAAAACCAAATCGAATTTTTCGCTTATGGTTGGAATAATATCTAATGCCAGACCAACATATTGTTTTATTAGAGGTCCATAATCAGACTTGTCAAAATATTTTCGCTGTAAATCGTACAACTCTTCATTTCTGTCAATGGTATGCAGTTTTCCATCCGTTTGCATTCCTTCAGCCAAACAAAGTGCTGAATAGCCTGTGTAAGTGCCTATTTCTAGAATTGTTTTGGGCTGAATTAATTTAGAAAGCATAGACAAAACTCGTCCTTGAAAATGGCCACTTAACATTCTGGGAACCAATATTTTTTGGTAAGTTTCTCTATTAAGTTCTTGTAAAAGTTTTGGTTCGTCTTGTGAATGATCTGCTATATAATCATCTATTTTTTCAGGAAGGAAGTCCATGTGATTTTTTTTTAATAAAGAGTTGAAAATTTTTATATTTCTATATCATTAGTGTCCGACAAACATTTTTAAAAGTGGGATTTCCTTACTAGATTTCCCACTTTTTGTATATCTTGATTTTTACCACAAAATTGAGATATACAAAAGTACACACTTTAGCGGAACTCCAATAATTAAGCAGGTTTTAAAATTTATTTTACCCACAGATATTTCTCGGATAGCCAAGACCTTTAAAACTTATGAGCATTTAGTAACGATGCTATATGCTACAATGAGCGGTGTATCTCTCGCTTAGAGAACTTTCTACTTGTGAAGCTAGTCTATACAGCGAAAAGTAAAACGAAAATGGGCATACTCAAATATGGTATCTGTAATGTGATTTAAAGAGTGTTTTTTATAATCATTTAAAAAAAACAAGATCACCTTCTAATCCAAACACAAACTCTTTAGTTCAGTCATCGTTCCGTTAAAATCATTACCATCAACCTTTCCTTCTATCCCTAAAACCACAGCTTTTTCTGTAAACTGATGAAAGGTCCAATCAATTTTTTTCACCTTATGTTTTCCGGAATAGGCAGCAATCCAAAGCTGATATCCGTCTACATATCCTTTTAAATTCTTTTCATAAAACGACTGTCCAGTATAAATAATTGGTTTGATACCGTAATGTGCTTCCGCCAATTTTAACCAGTTTAAAACACCTTCTCTTAATTTTTTTTTACCAAAAACACTTTTCCTTTCAATATCTAAAACAGGTGGAAAGTCACCACTGCTTAAATGAACTATTGAAGAGAAATTATTAAATTGTTTGGTCGAATTTTCATTAGGTCTGTAATAATGATAGGCTCCACGAATATAATTGTATTTTTTGGCATTTTTCCAATTGTATTGGAATTCAGAATCTTTTCCGTTCTTCCCCATAGAGGATCTAATAAACACAAATTTTATAGGATGTTTAGAGGTTTTAACCTTTGCCCAATTTATTTTTGATTGATACTGAGAAACATCCAAACCAAATATATGTTTTGAACTTGAAATATATGCATTCTCAAATTTTATAGGATTGGATTTTACATGAATCATTAAAAAGACTCCAAGTGTCATTACAAAAATTGTGAGTCCAATTTTCCATACAAAATTCCAAATTCTTGAACCAATTGCTATGATATGTTTCCTTTTGTAAATTATTTTTTTCACGATAAAAACAAAAAGCAGTATACTAAAAAACAGTAATAAAAGGATTGCAATAAATCGAATGGGGTGTGTGGATTTGTATGCTATTATGTTTCTAAATAGGTTGTTCATTTTTTATTATTGAATTCAAATATATAATATTTATAGGCGTAATAAAAGCGTTACATCAAAGGTAGCAGGGCAAACTTATACTCTTTTAAAAGAAGTAAAACTTGACACGA
>JAGLDM010000254.1 GCA_023145595.1 Flavobacteriaceae bacterium
ATTTAAAAATGCGCTCTCAGTTGAATGGTTCCTGTATGAATAGTTTGAGATGTTTCACTTTTTCTTCCGAGGTAATTTAAATTCAAATCTAAAAAAGAATTTAGTTTCTGAAGCCATAAAATACTCCATGTGAAATTTTTCCCGTTTTGTAAACCTTCTAACATTTGATACCCAACAGGCGAATTTGAATTCCCTATAAAATCATTTAGAAAGAAGTTGAATTCTGCATTTATAGAGGTCTTTTTTTGATTCGAAAACCGATAGGAAGCACCTAAATTATGACTTTCTAAAGTTTCCATATTTCCGATAGTATTTTCTTTATCCTTTAGAGTATAATAGAAATCTAAAACGTTGTTACTATTATATAAATAAGAGATTTTTGGTTGAATGGTAGCGCTTTCTAAAAAATAATTTCGGCTGCTGTAATTTTCAGAATTATTCTCATTTGTGGCGATGCTGCTTTTAAGATCCATCAACCAAAAACTACCTAATTTATGAGTGAATTGCAATTGATGCATTTTTAAATTATTTTCAAGATTATCAATAGCAAAACTCGTTTTATTCTGTGATTTTAAATAGTTGTAGGTTGTTGAATAGTTTTGTTGTCCACGATTAAAAAACAGCGAATTTTTAAGATTGAAGTTTAGTGCCAATAAATTGGCTGTGTCTATGTCAAACGGATTGAAATTAAAGGCAGAACCATCGCGTTCTTGCTTATTATCAATTAAGGTGAAAGATTGATTTTGAAAATGAGAAGCAAATTTTTTAAATCCAGATTGATTACTCCATTGCTGTAGGTTAATATTAAGCGACTGACTTAATTTAGTTTGATGGGTTTGCAAGTAATTAAGTGTTGGTAGCGCAATTCTTAAATAAGTCGCCTCATCTTGAAACTGTGCTATTTCAAATTCGTTTAGTTCCTTTATTCCATTGCCGTTATAGTCAATCCACGTGTAATACCCTTGTCCGGGTTCAACTTCAATATATGTAAATTCTTGCTGTGCTAAATTTCCAGAAACAGTTTCATAAACCAAATTATAATTCAATATATTATTAAATAATTTCTGATTGTAAAGTAGTCGAGAATTGATGGCTTCGGTATTTTCAAATTGTACATTTTCCACCGTTCTGTAATTGGCATATAGTGACAAACGTGTGTTTTTATTTTGAATTAATTTTGAATTGATAAAATACGTATTCGCTGAACTTACCTTGTCTAAAGAAGTTACATTTACACTATCATTAGTTCTAAAGTTATAGCCAATTTCAGCAAAAACTTTGGTCGAATCTCCAACACCAAAAAAACCTTCATACTCTTTAAACTGTTGACTTAAAAACGATAAATTCTG
>JAGLDM010000255.1 GCA_023145595.1 Flavobacteriaceae bacterium
ATGGAAATTGATGATGATGATCGTGAAAAAATTCTAGAAAGCCTTTCCGCTGAAGAAATTGCCGATGAAATAGATGAATTAGATACCGATGATGCCGCTGATATTATTGGAGAACTTCCAGAATATCGGCAGGAAAAAGTATTTTCACAATTAGAAGATGACGAACATAAGGCAGATATTCAAGAGTTATTAACTTATAATGAAGACTCTGCAGGTGGATTGATGGCGAAAGAATTGGTAAAAGTCAACGAAAACTGGACGGTACCACGGTGCGTAAAAGAAATGCGTGCACAAGCAGAAGAAGTTACTCGTGTTCATTCTATTTATGTGGTTGATGATGCCGATAAATTAATTGGTCGTCTCTCTTTAAAAGATTTATTAATTACTCCTGCAAGAGGTAATATTTCAAAAATTGTGCGTCCAAAAGTAGATTCGGTAAATGTTAATGAAGATGTTGAGGAAGTTGCCAAAATAATGCAAAAATACGATCTTGAAGCCATTCCGGTTGTTGATGATGGTATGGTTTTATTAGGCAGAATTACAATTGATGATATTGTTGATGTTATTAAAGATGAAGCAGAGAAAGATTATCAATTAGCAGCAGGTATCTCGCAAGATGTTGAAGCGGATGATAGTATTTTTGAACTCACCAAAGCACGATTACCCTGGTTAATTTTAGGCTTATTTGGTGGCTTAGGCGCTGTATTTATTATGGAAGGGTATGAAGGTATTATCTCGAATCCGAGGTTTGCTAAACTTTTCTTTTTCACACCACTAATTGCTGCAATGGCTGGTAATGTAGGTGTGCAATCAAGCGCCATTATTGTTCAAGGTTTGGCAAATGATATTGTAAAAGGAAGTCTTTTTAGCCGCCTTTTAAAAGAAATTGGATTGAGTTTGATTAATGGTTTGGTTTTGGGCTTGATTATCATGGCCGTTTCTCCATTTATGAATGTCGATTTTATCTTTAGTTTAACCATCGCTATTTCTATGTTGTGCGTAATTATTGTAGCGGCTTTGGTCGGAACTTTTGTTCCAATTATTCTTGATAAAAGAGGTATAGACCCAGCAATTGCTACAGGGCCATTTATCACAACAAGTAATGATATCTTCGGAATTTTCTTATTCTTTTATATTGCTAAATTGATGCTTGGTTTTTAACTTTTCTTCGTATGTTTATACTGTAGAAATAAACACACTAGTGTGTTTATCTAACCGTTGTGTTTCATACGAAAAAAGCCACCGCACATTAAGCACATTTGGTTTTTTGCCGACACACAGGCAAAAGCCAAAAAACCCAAAAGAGCAATTTCATTTCCAACGCTCGGATAAAACAAGTATCTTGCTGAATTAAAAATTAAAGGAAAATAAATAGAATGTCAG
>JAGLDM010000256.1 GCA_023145595.1 Flavobacteriaceae bacterium
TTGATAAGAGCTACCGGAGACCTAAGAAAAGAATTAGGTTTATCAAGTTCTTCCAAAATAAAACCGATTCTTAAAAATGCCTACACTATAGTTTTAGATCAAAATTCGACGACAGAACAACGTCTAGAAAATCTAAAGTTCATTTCTCTAGACAATTTTGAGAATAGAGCGAATGTACTTTATTTACTAATAAACAACAAAATGCCAATTGCCCTTCAAAAGGAAGCAATGGGGCAACTAAGAAATTCAAATAACAAAACCATTGCTCCAAAATTACTAGAATTATGGAGTACTTTAGGTTCTGAAACGCGAAGAACCGCAACAGATATTTTATTGTATAAATCATACAATCACCCTGTTTTACTAACAGCAATGGAAAACAACCAAGTGAGTTTAGGTGAATTTAATCTTGATTTAGAAAGGCGAAGAGTTTTACTTTTTTCAAGAAATCCTGATACTAAAAAACGTGCTAAATTACTCTTTTCCGATGCTGGAGTCGTACAAAGAAAAGAAGTTATTGAAAAAATGAAGCCTGCCCTTAAACTGGAAGGAGATAACGATAACGGAAAGATACTATTTACAAGAGTATGCGCTAACTGTCATGTTTTTGGGACTATTGGTATTGAAGTAGGCCCTTCTTTAACTGAGATAAGCAGAAAGAGTAAAGAAGCGCTACTTCATGATATTTTAGATCCAAATTCAGCAGTAGATGCAGCGTATTTAAATCACAAGTTGGTTACCAAAGACGGAAATATCTATATGGGATTGGTCTTTAACGAAACTGATAAAGAAATTACATTAAAAATGATGGGCGGTACCACAGAAACAATTAAAAAGGACGAGATAGAAAGTTTAACCTCTACCGGTGCATCACTTATGTTTGAAGGTTTAGAGAATAGTTTAACTCTTCAAGAAATGGCAGACCTACTAACATTTTTACAATTGGCTAATTAAAAACAACACTTAAATGAAAAAAACAATCCACCTATTCTTCGCTTTAAACATTTTATTTGCTTTCCACAGTTTCGCTTCTGAATTGACGGGAAATACAGCAACAGTAAACCTCACTCCTAGCCTCAATATGAAATTTGCCTTAGGCGGTTATGGGGAAAGGATGAATAAACCGGCAGAAGCTATACATGATAGAATTTGGGCTAAAGCCATAGTCCTAAAAGAAGGAAATAAGAAATATGCAATTATCACTATAGATATTGTAGGGCTACCTCCAAATATCAA
>JAGLDM010000257.1 GCA_023145595.1 Flavobacteriaceae bacterium
CCTAAATAATTGATTTCTTCAAACTGACTCGCATCATTTGCTCCACGAATATTTGCAACAATTGCCAAGAGTTTACTGGTTGTATTTGATAGGTCTAATTCATTAAGAACTTGAGCAGTATCTCGCATTTGTGGAATTGCTTTTGGAGATACAAAACTCCCGAAATCAATCGTATCAAAACCAACTTTTAAAAGCATATTAATATAACGTACTTTTAATTCTGTAGGAATAAAATGTGATTTAATGCCTTGCATAGCATCTCTAGGACATTCAATAATCTTGACACGGTTCATTATCCAAAGATACAAATACAATTATGAATTTTACCCATAAATTTTTTGATGCTGAATACAACATTTTAATTATAAAAAAGTTCTAAAAAGGAACCGATCAAATATTATATTTGCACTTAAACAAGTTATATATGAAAACTAAGATATTTATCCTCATTGGCCTATTTGTATTAAGTGCCTGTGTAAAAGACAAAAAGGTTGGCGGAAAATGCGAATATACCGATATTAAGGAAAACGTTATGGTTACTTTTATTGATGGGGAATTAGATTCAAATTTTACTATATCTTTTCAACCTTCAGGTATTGATACCGATGAAATCTATCGTGTAACCTCTAAACAGTTGACCGGAATCACTACGAATTTCAAAATAGACCAATTAAAAAATAAGGAAAACGAATATGTTTTACTAATTTCTGAACGCACCAAAGGAAGTTGTACCCCTTTTATAATAAAAAAGATTGAACTAAAACAGTAATCAACTTTTAAAATAGAACTAGAAAAAAATAGTTGATTATTGATTTAATAAATCGCCTGCCAAATATAATAAACTATACTCCGCATTTTTAGCATCATATTTAGACTGACTTAAATCCAGTTCTGCCTTCAATAAATTTTGTTGTGCCAATCTAAAGTCTATCGAATTTATTTGTCCCAATTTATATTGTTCATTAGTTCGATCGAAATTCCGAAGGTTTGTTTGTACATTAGACTCTTGCACTTGCAATTTAAACAAAGCATTTTGATAGAATTCCCATGCATTATATACATCTCTGGTTAATTGCTGTTGGTATTGCTCTTTTTCTATTTCTTGAGATTCAACTGCAATTTTAGCGTTTTGAACACGTGTTTTGGTTCTTCCCCCGTCAAAAATATTCCACCCCAAAGATACTCCTGCATTTAAACCATATTTTTGATTCACTGCAAAATTAAAACCAAC
>JAGLDM010000258.1 GCA_023145595.1 Flavobacteriaceae bacterium
ACTCCCGCTAATACGATAATTATTTTTCTCATTTTTAATGGTAATTTCTATTGCAATTGGTTTGCTGATATATTTGTTTGTATTTTTTTCATAGTACTAATGCATTGCTCAATTTCAGAATCTGTTAAACCACTCTGAACGTTGTTTAGCACTTTCCTTACAAGAGGTCGTGTTTCTTCAAAAACAGCTATACCTATTTTTGTTATAAAAATGTGGTTAATTCTTTTATCTAATTTTGAAGGTATACGCTCCACAAAATTCTTTTTCTCCATAACAGAAATTAATCGTGTTAGCGAAGCCTTATCTCGATTGGTAATAAAAGCCAATTCACTTTGAGGTTTGCCATCATCATCTTTCAAAATTTTTAAAAGCGACCACTGATTCTTAGTTAGATTAAAGTTACTATCCTTAAAGACCTCTTGATAATGGCAATCCAACATTTTCATGGTGCGCCCTATCCAAGGTACCAAAGTTCTTTCAAAATTCATTTTTATAGGGTGTTTTGGCAAAAATACAACTATTGGTTGCGCGTGCAACTATTTGTTTTCTTTTAAGATAGTTTTAACTTTTCAAAAAAAGAGTGTTTAGTGTTTTATATTATCGTGTAAAGGCCTCTCCAATCCTAAAATACAAGCCCCAATCGTCTTTACCAACTGCTACATCTATTCCAATACTAATTTTTTTAGAAGGAATTGCTAAAAATCGAATTCCGGCTCCAACTGCAGGTAAAAGACTTCCTATCTGCAAATCAGAGGCATCATTAATTGCAGTTGCCACACCTCCAAAAGCAACATAACCCCACTTTTCACTAAACCAGTGTCTATATTCTGCTTGTGTCGAATATACTTGCTCTCCTCTATATTTTCCATTTGAGTAGCCCCTTAAATCATCTCGACCAACTACATTTTGACCCGCAAAAGGAACATCTCCTGTTGAAATATTACTATAAAATCGGGTTAACAGTGTATTCCGATCTTTCATAGGGAAATAATGATTGTACACTAAGTTTATACGGGTGTAGCCATTTGTACTCCCTAATTTTTCGGAAAATGTAAGTGTTTTAATATTTGCATGATTTCCTTTTTTTGGAGAAAATTGACTATCTCTACTATCAAACTCTGAAGAAAACCCAATACCAAACTGGCTCAATTCTTCTGTTGGAACAAAATCCAATTCAAATTCTGTATATGCGTGCGAATAAACTGCTCGACCACCAATATATAAATTTTGATACACCTTCCTCAATAATTCAAAATACACAAATTGCTTGGTTGTATTATAATCCACAAACTCGCCATTTTCTTCAACTACAGTCGGTAAATCAGTAAACCCTTCTATACCCAAGGGCCAATCTACATAGGTTTGAAAATTTATAGACCCACCACCAATAGCAGTCTTTATTCGAAGTTTATCTTCTTTCAAATAGAATTTATTTATCTGAACTACAAACCAAGTATCGTTCGTAGAGTAAGACCCTATAAGCCCACTAGAAGATAGAGGAGAGATTGTATCTGTCTTTTTAACATCGTAATACAGCATACCAAAAGCACCAAATGTTGCTCCAAAACTATTGCTGTAATTGATTGTTGGAATACCTACAAACTTTTTATCCTTTTCTTTTTTATGAACAGTAATTGAATCTGGTTTTTTGTGTTGATCTTGAGAAAAAGCAAAAAATGTGGCTAACAATAAACTACATAAAAAAACAACTTTAGTGTTCATAAATATATTTTTAATCAAAAATACATTATTTAGTCATAAAAAAAGGAGTTCATTTCTGAACTCCTTTTAATTATTATATTTTTCTAAAAAATTAGATTTTCTTAACTTTCACAGCATTCATTCCTTTCAAACCTCTCTCTAATTCGAAAGAAACCTTGTCATTTTCTCCAATTTCATCAATTAAACCGCTCACATGAACAAAATATTTATCTTGTGTTTTGCTATCTAATATAAAACCAAAACCTTTAGAAGTATCAAAGAAAGATACTTTTCCTTCCTTAATTTTAGAATCATCTTCCTCTCCTGCTACTTTTTTAGGTATTCCAAGTACAATACTCTCGGCATCTACTTTTATTTT
>JAGLDM010000259.1 GCA_023145595.1 Flavobacteriaceae bacterium
GGAATGGTGAAAGCAGGCGATTTAAGGATGCTTGATTTTAGTGTAATGAAAGAAGGTTATAAATATTCAAAGTCACTGCAAGTAATGCTTTATGTGTATTTGTACTGCACGTTGAACAGCATTGATTATGCAAACGAAATTGAAGCAGGAATCGTTTCTTTTAAAAACTTGAATAGCGGATTTTTAAAAATGAATTTTGCTGCTCCACGTTCTTATGACCATCAAATAACTAAAGAAAGAATGGATGATTTTATTTTCGAATTAAAAGAGATTCTAAAAGAAATATTCAACCCAGAGATTCCATTTACAGAAAACCCAGATAAAGCGTTTTAATATGCAAATAGAAAGAAATATTGCCATCAAAAGCACCCATCATCAAAAACCGATTGTTACAGATGTTTTTTACAATCAAAATCAGACGAAGAAGCCAATTGTTATTTTTTGCCATGGATATAAAGGGTATAAAGATTGGGGCGCTTGGAATTTGGTTGCAGAACACTTTGCTAAAGAAGATTTTTTCTTTTTAAAATTTAATTTTTCACACAATGGAGGAACGTTAGAGAACCCTATTGATTTCCCTGACTTAGAGGCTTTCGGTCAAAACAATTATACGACTGAATTAAATGATTTGGAAACAGTAATTGATTGGATTGCGTTAAATGAGACCTATAAAAACGAAATAGACGTCCATAATATTACTTTAATCGGGCATTCAAGAGGAGGAGGAATCGTAACGATTAAAGCATCTGAAAATGCGAATATTAAAAAAGTAATAACATGGAATGGAGTTTCTGACTATGTGGGGCGATTTCCAAAAGGAGCGAAATTGGAGGAGTGGAAAGAAAACGGAGTAATGTATGTTTTAAACGGAAGAACAAAACAGCAAATGCCACATTATTATCAATTTTTTCAAGACTTTAAGGAGAATAAAAACAGGTTAAATATTAAAGCGGCAGTTCAAAAGTTAAACAAGCCACAGTTGATTATAAGCGGATCGAAAGATACGGTTGTACTTCCGATAGATGGAGAAAACATGCATCGTTGGAATCAAAAAAGTAAATGGATTGTCATTGATAAAATGAATCATACATTGGGAAGTAAACACCCATGGGATGAAGATAAATTGCCTGTTGAGTTGCAAAAAGTGATTCAATTAAGTATGGATTTCATTCGATAATTTCGAGTTGTTTTAGTAAATGTATAAAGAATCTAACATCAGTTTTAAAGGAATTAATAAATTGGCAATTCCTGCTATTATTAGCGGAATTGCAGAGCCACTGTTGTCTATTACCGATACTGCTATTGTTGGAAATATGGATGTGAATCCTGTAGAATCATTGGCAGCAGTTGGTATTGCCGGTTCTTTTATTTCTGCTTTGATATGGATTTTAGCACAAACCCGTTCTGCAATATCGGCAACCGTTGCAAAATATTTAGGGGCTAAAAAATTACATGAAATAGCATCTTTACCAGCTCAAATAATAGTTATGAATGTAATTCTTAGTGTGCTAATTTATGGGGTTACAATTTTATTTGTTAATCAGATATTTGAATTGTATAATGCCGAAGGTTTGGTGCTTAATTATTCAATAAGTTATTATAAAATTAGAGCATTAGGATTTCCTTTAACTTTATTTATATTCTCTGTTTTTGGTGTGTTTAGAGGTTTGCAAAACACCGTTTGGCCCATGATTATTAGTTTGATAGGGGTAACACTAAATATTATTTTAGATTTTGTTTTGGTCTATGGCATTGAAGGATATGTTCCCGCAATGCATGTTGAGGGCGCGGCTTGGGCAAGTGTGATTTCGCAAGCAGTTATGGCTGTTTTTGCGTTGATATTACTATTGAAGAAAACGCCATTTAATCTAAAAATATCATTCACTTTCAATAAAGAAATTAAAAATATACTCTCCATTAGTTTCAATTTGATTATTAGAGCGATCTCTTTAAATGTGGCTTTGTTGATGGCAAATGCTTATGCTACTAAATATGGAGATTCTTATATAGCGGCTCAAACTATTGCCTTTCAAATTTGGCTGTTTTTCGCCTTTTTTATTGATGGATATGCTAGTGTTGGTAATATTGTTTCAGGGAAATTATTAGGTGAAAAGAATTATAAAAAAATGTGGCAGTTAAGTATCAAACTCAGCCGATACTCCATTATTGTCGCAATTTCACTCTCCCTTTTATGTGGGCTGTTTTACACTAAAATAGGAATGTTATTTACCAAAGAACCAGAAATATTAGACTTATTTCAAAATGTTTTTTGGATTGTTTTAATTATGCAGCCAATCAATGCCGTAGCTTTTGTTTTTGACGGAATTTTCAAAGGGCTAGCAGAAGCGGTTACTCTACGTAATGTATTGTTGATCGCGACGTTTTTAGGATTTATTCCGACATTGCTTTTGTTCGATTATTTGGATTTAAAACTCACAGCTATTTGGATTGCTTTTACCGTATGGATGCTCTTGCGAAGTGGACTTTTAATCTTAAAATTTAGAAACAACTTTTTATTAAAAAACGCGTAACTTTGACCCCGATGAACAAAGGAAGTATTTATATAAATATCTCAAATAAAGTTGCTACGGTTGAGTTTTCTCATCCGGCAAGCAATAGTTTTCCGAGTGAATTATTAACGCGATTGTCAAATAGTTTTGATGAATTAAGCAAGAATGATTCGGTAAATGTCATTATCCTAAAAAGTGAAGGAGAGAAAGCGTTTTGTGCAGGGGCATCTTTTGATGAATTAATTGCGATTCAAACTATTGAAGAAGGGACTTCTTTTTTTATGGGATTTGCCAATGTAATTAATGCGATGCGTACATGTAAAAAACCAATTATTGGAGCTGTACAAGGAAAGACTGTTGGGGGAGGAGTTGGATTGATTGCAGCCTGCGATTATGTGTATGCTACCGATAAAGCCGCGATTAAATTATCAGAATTATCTATCGGAATTGGGCCATTTGTAATTGCTCCAGCGGTAGAACGAAAAATCGGAGTTGCTGGTTTGAGTGAATTGAGTTTGAATCCAACGCAATGGAAAAACGCCTATTGGGCAAAAGAAAAAGGATTATATGCCGATGTTTATGATTCCATAGAATTAATGAATGAATGCGTGGTTGAGGTTGCTGAAAAGTTGGCAAGTTACAATCCATCAGCAGTAAAGGAAATGAAAAAAGTGCTTTGGGAAAACACCGATCATTGGGTTGTCCTTTTAGAAGAAAGAGCGGCTATAAGTGGTAAATTGGTCTTGTCTGATTTCACCAAAGAAGCATTGAAGAAGTTTAAGAAATAGTAAATAATATTTTTTTAGTATCACACTATTCTGATAGTTATCGAAACTATTGAAGTGTATAAAATTTAATAAGATGAGTAAAATTAGAATCACCAAACAATTCAATTTTGAAACCGGTCATGCGCTTTATGGTTATGATGGTAAATGTAGAAA
>JAGLDM010000026.1 GCA_023145595.1 Flavobacteriaceae bacterium
CCATTTACAATATTCATCATTGGTACTGGCAATGTGTTTGCACTAACTCCACCTACGTATCTATATAAAGGCATTCCTAATTCATTTGCTGCTGCTTTTGCAACGGCTAATGAAACTCCTAAAATGGCATTAGCTCCTAATTTCGCTTTATTTGGAGTACCATCTAAATCAATCATCATTTGATCAATTGAATTTTGTTCAAATACAGAAACTCCTAATAATTCTTGGGCAATGATTTCATTTACATTTTTAACGGCTTTTAATACACCTCTCCCCATGAAATCAGATCCGCCGTCTCTTAATTCAACTGCTTCATGTTCTCCTGTTGAAGCTCCTGAAGGAACGATTGCTCTACCTAGAACTCCATTCTCTGTTACTACATCAACTTCAACTGTTGGGTTTCCTCTTGAATCAAAAACTTGTCTTGCATGAATGCTAATAATGATACTCATAATCTTTCTTTTTTTTATTATTTATAACTAATTACAAAGGTACGAAACAACTAGAAATTAGCACTACTTCAGCGTCTATTTCTTTCGGGTTTTTATAAGGATAAACCTTATTTTGACCCTAGTTCTAACCTCAAATATTCTTATTTTACTTTTTTAATATTCTCAATAAATTCATCAAACAAATAAGATGAATCATGTGGTCCCGGACTTGCCTCTGGATGGTATTGTACAGAGAAACAATTTTTGTTTTTCATTTTCATTCCAGCTACCGTATCATCATTTAAATGCTGATGTGTCATTTCAAAATCATCATTTGCCTTCAGTGAATCTAAACTAACTACAAACCCATGATTTTGCGAAGTAACTTCACCTTTTCCTGTAATTAAATTTTTCACAGGATGATTAATTCCACGATGACCATTATGCATTTTATATGTTTCTATCCCATTTGCCAACGCAATAACTTGATGCCCTAAACAAATTCCGAATAATGGTAAATCTCTTTTTATAATTTCTTTCGCAACTTCCTGGGCTCCGGTTAACGGAGTTGGATCTCCAGGTCCATTTGATAAGAAATAACCATCTGGGTTAAAACTTTGTAAGTCCTCAAAAGTAGCAGTGTATGGAAACACTTTTACAAAACACCCTCTCTTAACAAGGTTTCTTAATATATTATTCTTAATACCAATGTCTAGCACAGAAATTTTATATTTTGCTCCTTCCTCACCAACTGTATATGATTTTTTTGTAGAAACTTTTGATGCCAATTCAAGTCCTTCCATATTTGGTTGTTCAGCAAGTTGTTTCTTCAAACTCTCAATATTTTCAATATCGGTTGATATAACAGAATTCATTGCTCCTTTATCTCTAACATATCTCACGACTGCCCGTGTATCTACATCAGAAATAGCAATTAAATTTTGCTTCTCAAAATAATCTTCTAAAGATCCGTTTGATCGATCTCTTGAGTAATTAAAACTAAAGTTTCGACAAACCAAACCAGCAATCTTTATAGAGTCTGATTCAACTTCATCATCATTTACACCATAATTCCCAATATGAGCATTGGTTGCAAGCATCATTTGCCCATAATAAGATGGGTCTGTAAAAATTTCTTGATACCCTGTCATACCTGTATTATAACAGATTTCTCCAAATGCTGTTCCTTCAATTCCTATTGATTTACCTTCAAAGATAGTTCCATCTGCTAAAAGTAAAATTGCCTTTTTGTGTTGTTTGTAATTCACGTTCTTAATGCTATTATTTCGTTTTCAAATATAAAAAAAAGGATAAACTAATTAATAGTTTATCCTTTTATGTTATCAATGATTTATCATCATTTATTCTTCAGTTGCTTTTGTTTCAGAAGGAGTTACTGTTTCTTCAACAGCCGCTTCAACTTTTTTAGTTCTACCTCTACGAGTAGATTTTTTCTTCTTCTTACTATTTGGGTTGTATATTTCGTTGTAATCAACTAATTCTACCATTGCCATAGAAGCATTATCTCCTTGACGATTTCCCATTTTAATAATACGAAGATAACCACCTGGACGGTCAGCTACTTTTACTGAAACTTCTTTAAATAATTCTGTTACAGCGTATTTATTTCTCAAATAACTAAATACAATTCTACGATTATGTGTAGTATCGTCTTTAGACTTTGTAATTAATGGCTCTACATACTGACGCAATGCTTTCGCCTTTGCAACAGTTGTATTAATTCTTTTATGCTCAATTAATGAACAAGCCATATTTGATAACATCGCCTTTCTGTGCGCTGTCTTTCTTCCTAAGTGATTAAATTT
>JAGLDM010000260.1 GCA_023145595.1 Flavobacteriaceae bacterium
ACTTCTACTGCTTTTGAATTCATTTTATCAAAAGTTACATCACTAATAAACTTTGTTTTATGCAATAACTCCAGCCAATAACAGCTCTCATTTGCCTCTTTTAAACTTATTGACATTTTATGAGTAAAATCCGCTTTACTCTGAGCAAATTCTGCTTCTCTTACGTTTGCGCCAATTGACGTTCCTGATTTCAACAATTGCCTTGACATTACAAACTCTTTTCTTACGGTCAACTCTTTATACAGATTGACAATATCAATGGCAAAATCAAAACTTTTTTCTTTGATAATATTTCTCTTTTCCAACACAACAATTTTTCATTATTTCCTTTTCACTCTTCATTATTCCTTTTTCATTATTCCTTTTTCATTGAATAAGTTTAGCACCCGAGCCAACTTGGTCGTAAATATACTGATTATTCTGACAGAACTGCGCTAGTTCTTTTAACACGAAGTTATTAACAGCTCCCTTTTCACTTTCTGGAAACAACAAGTGAACATTTGCTCCTGCATCCAAAGTAAAGCAAACATTTGAATCTGTTGCCTTTCTAAATTCCCAAATCTTATTGATTATTTTTAAGGTATTTGGTTTCATTAAAATAAAATACGGATTTGATGTCATCATCATAGCATGCAAAGTCAAAGCCTCACTTTCTACCAAACTTACAAATGTTTTTAAATCACCCGACTTTAAAACAGCCTTTATTTTGCTGATATTTTCTTCTGCTTGTTGAAAACGATTTTCAGCAAATGGGTGTCCATTCATTAAGTTATGCCCCAAAGTACTACTTACTTGCTTTTCACCTTTATCTACCAACAAAATAGTGTCTTGGTAGTTTTTGAAATTAGAATGAACTTCTGATGAAAATTCTACGCCGTATAAATTAGAACTGCGCTCTATTTCTTTATGCTCACCCCAAACTACAATTTCTCCTTTTACTGACCTACATGCAGAACCTGAACCCAATCGTGCTAAAAAAGATGCTTTTTTATAGAAGTATTCGTCTGAAATAGTTGGAACTAATTCTTTTTCCAAACTCATCACGCACAATGCCAAGGCACTCATTCCACTTGCTGATGATGCAATACCCGAACTATGCGGAAAAGAGTTTTCGGATTCAATTTTAAATTCAAAATAATTTAAATATGGGCAATACTCTTCTATTCGCTTAAAAAACGAGGCTATTTTAGGCTTAAAATCTTCTTTCTTTTTACCTTCAAAATAGATGTCGAAATTTGGATGAGACTTCTCGACTACAGTCGAAGTGACATTTCTTATAAATGATAATGTTGTAATAGTATGACATGCATCCAACGTAAAACTAATAGAGGTGTTTTTTGGAATTTGAGGATCTTCTTTACCCCAATATTTTACCAAAGCGATATTACTCGGAGTTTGCCATGTAAACGAACCCGTTGCTATTTTTGAAGTGTCTAAGTTTTGAGGAATAAAATCTTGTTCGATCAAAGTAAAATGTTTTTGTAAAGATAAATTATTTTTTGAAGCACGACGTTAAAAGTTCTCAATTGGATGTTTTAAACTAGGTGCATTTACTAACTGAATCTTGCGATCAATTAAAATTGCCTTATTCTTTATGGACAAGAAAATCTGTAAAAGAATTAGTAGAGCGAGCGTTTGGAACTGTATTAGCAATCAATATCATGGGAGATTATTTACGTTCTTGGGGTTATTCGCCACAAAATAATCTGAAAAACCACATGTTTATACTATAAGGGAACCAAAATAGAGTTAAGAAGTATCTTAACCATAAAGACATCAAATATGCCGCTTAAAATAATTACGGTTGGA
>JAGLDM010000261.1 GCA_023145595.1 Flavobacteriaceae bacterium
AATGACCCCGCCATGCGACTTCGTCTTTGGCGGGGCTGGTATCAATTTCCCCGTTGGGGAACACGAGCAGTCGGCTTAATTGAGTGCCATTGGTATAAACCCATATAATGAATCGTATGAAAAAAATAATTTTAGGATTGGCAGTAATTACCTTTATTGGCGCATCATCTATCTCTTGTAAATGCGAAAAGAAAGAAACTCAAACCAAACAAGATATAGCAACAGAACATACTTATGCCTGCCCAATGCAATGTGAAGGCGACAAAACATATACCGCCAAGAGCACGAAATGTCCTGAATGCAAAATGAGTTTAGTAGTTGTGAAACATGACATGAAAGGTCATTCTCACTAGATTCTATTAATTAAAATATACCCATAAAAAAAACTGCTTCTCACGAAGCAGTTTTTTTTATGGGTTTGACTCTTATCAGAAATCAATATTCTAAATACTATTTCTAGTACATACTACCTCTATAATCCTCTATCTCGTAAGCATCTTTTAAAGCCTCACCAATTTGCGCAGACCTTCCTCTAAGCGCATTATACACTTTAGCCCTAGCAACACCATAATTAGGTAATTCTGGCGCAGCCTCTATTGAAGATACTTCTATCGAAAACACTCCTTTTACACCTGCTATATTTTTATGTAAGACCCCAACTGCAGCACTGCTCATAGCACCAACGACTGCTGGCTCTGAACCAACTCCAGATAAAGTTGGACTTGCCAACGAAACTTTTGAAGCCACCTTTACATTTGTTCCTGCATTTTTAGCGATCTCATCTAAAGAAGATCCTTTCATTTTTTCTTTAATTAATTCTGCTTTCTTTTCATTCATTAAAATAGGACGAATTCTAGCCTGTACTTTAGACACAGGCGCTGACCCTTTCGGAGTTTTACCAGAAAGCACTGCTACAACATACCCGTTATCTACATCAAACCTCTTAACGGTTCCTAAATCGTTTTCTACATTAAAAGCCCAGTTAACTATTTGTCTTTGATTACCAATTAAACCAGGAACATTTTCATCTAATATTTTTAATCCAATAGCAGGTGCTAACTTATAGTCTTTCGCTTTTGTCAATTCAAACACATCAGCACCAGAATCAACATCTGAAGCAAATATTTCTGCTTCTAAATAAAATTTATTTTCTGTTTCAACAGAAGGTGTAATTTCTCTAGCTAAGGTAATTAATTGTACCGCTTTTTTATAAGTGGTTTGATCGTCAATTTTAATAATATGAAAACCGAATTTAGTTTCAACAACACCAACCGCTCCTTTTTTATTATCAAATAAATAATTAGCAAAATCTACATCAAAGTTAGGAGAGAATGCCTGTGCTGATGATATCCAACCTATGTCTCCACCTTTCCCCTTGGTTCCGTCTGTATTTACTTCATCTGCAATTTCAATAAATTTAGAAGAACTTCTTCTTACCAAATTATAAATACTGTCTGCAGTTTTCTTTGCTGCTTCTTTTGTTACGGTTGTAGCAGATCTTGTAGCTCCTTCAAATGAAATTAGGATATGTCTTGATTTTACTGAATCAGGCATTTGTTTCACTGCGTTAACCTTAGACACCTTAAAGAAACCTCTATCTTCATAAGGACCAACAATATCCCCAAGGTTTGCGTTAAATATTTCGTCTGCAATTTCAGTTGCTATGTAATTTTTAAATAAGAACCTGGAGTCATTTGGTAAATCAGACTTTGCTTCTTCTAAAAACACACTTGCTTCAGTTGCATTCCGTAATCCTTGAACGGTAATGTTGGTTTTAGCCGCATTACTGTACTCTTCTCTATCTTCAATATAATTAGCAACTTCTTGCTTAATTGCAACTCTATCCTCTTCAGAAGCAACAACATTAAAACTTACATAGTTAATATCTCTTGATTCTTCTACTTGAAATTCACTAGCATGCTTATCAATATATGCAACGTATTCTGAATTAGCAATTGTAATTAAACTATCTGAAATAGAACTATAAGGAACATAAACATACTTTGACGTTACCTTATTATTATCAAAAGTATAAGCTCTTTCACCTTCTTTTAACGTTGCGCTTAATCCTGCAGTTACAAGACCTTCATAAGTCGATTTTTTTAAATTCTGTCTTAAATCAGCTTCAGTTTCTAACCAACTTTGCCAAACATTGTATTCTTGAGAACCAGGAATTGAGCCTATAGCATCGTCTTTAAGATTTGCTACATATTCCTTAACTTTTTCTTGATCAAACAAACCCGCCTCGTTCTGAAAAGCAGGATTTGTTTTAAAAAACGGTATAGCAATAATTGCCTGCCACACATCCTCTTCGCCAACTACAATCCCAGCTTTCTCTAATTGGTCATCATAAATTTTATCTCCAACCAACTTATTCCACGCATCATTTTGCGCTTGCTGATTTGAAGGATTTCTACTATTTGCCTTATAACCCTCAACTAAATTAGCAAAATCTTCTCTACTAATTGTTTCTCCATTCACCTCTCCTACAACATTCACTTTATTGCCTTGAAAAAAACTTTGGATAGACGACGGGTCTAACACAAAAGCTAACAATGCTAACCCAATAATAAGGATTAAAAAAACCGAACGTTCTCTAATTTTTGATAAAATTGCCATTTAATATATTTTCTTTAAAATTCTATGTGCGAAAATACAATTAAGAATTGAAATATAAAAGTGATTAATCCAATAAAATAAGGTGAAAATCAAGAGGCTTAAGCCTTTCATTTTCAGATAAAACTCAATTACTCTTCCTTAGGAAAAACCTTCAAGCACACCCTCTCTACTTTAGAAGATGAAGCCTTTAAGATAGAGAATTTTAAATTTTGAATTTCGATAATTTCTTTCTCTTGCGGTATATTTTCTGAATGATAAACAATCAAGCCACCTAGCGTTTCATACGATTCGTCTTCTGGCAATTCTAAACCGTACGTTTCGTTAAGATAATCTACTTCAAGCCTTGCAGACAGTTCATATTCATACTTGCTATTTTTTTTTTCGACTAGTTCTATATAATCATGCTCATCTTCAATTTCACCAAATAATTCTTCAACAATATCCTCTACGGTAAGCAATCCAGAAGTCCCCCCATACTCATCTAAAACAACTGCAATGCTTTTTTTCTTTTTTATTAAAACATTTAACGCGTCATTAATCATCATACTTTCAGGAATAAACTCTACAGGCATCAAAATTGAACGCAAACTTTTAGGTTTTTTAAACATATCAAAAGCATGAACATAACCCACAATTTCATCCAAAGAATTTTTATAAACAATAATTTTTGAATATCCAGTCTCTATAAATAAGTTTTTAGTTGAGGAAATAGACTCTCCAATATCGACTGCTAAAATTTCAATTCTAGGAATCATAACTTCCCTTGATTTTACATCTTGAAATTCAAGCGCATTTTGAAATATTTGGATTTCTGAGTCTAAATTTACTGACTGATCAGATTTTTCAACTTGCTCTGTTATATAAGATTCTAACTCGGCCTTGCTAAATTCTGTTTGCTCCTCAGACAACCCCGAATTGAACAAAACACGTAAGAAAAAATCAGTAATAGTAGTAATAAATTCACTCAATAAATGAAATAATATAAAAAACACATAGGCTGGAACTGCAAATATTTTAAGAAATTCATCTGCATAAATTCTAAATATAGCCTTCGGAATAAACTCTGCTGTAATCAAAATAACAATGGTTGAAACCAATGTTTGGATAAGTAGTGTCGTAAATTCATTAAAAACGTCTTGTGGTAAAAAACCAACCAGAAAATCGCCCATAAAAAAACTATAAACAACCAGCGCTATATTATTACCTATCAGCATGGTTGTAATAAATTTAGATGGTTTTTGAGTTAGTTTTGTTAAGACTTTAGCAATAAACCCCTCTCGCTTTTTCTCTAATTCGATATGCATTTTATTTGCAGACACAAATGCGATCTCCATTCCAGAAAAAAAAGCGGATAATAAAATTGAACTAATAATTACAATAATTTGTAATTCCATAGCTATTCTTAGTTTTGGTTTAAACGGTCTTCTCTTTTCTTTCTGAAATTTCTTCTAAAAAAGAACATAAAAACAGCTAACACCATTAATATTAAATATGTCCACCAACCTTCTTCTGCACGTTCTTCAAAAGCGGTATATCCAAACAACCCTGCAACCACCAAATATCCCATTTCAAATATTTTTCCTACTTTATTCATTAGTCTTCAGTTTTGTTTAAATAAATTGTACCTCTATTGTTTTTCGCCATAAATTGACTTAAATCTTCGTTTGCGTCAAAACCTGTACCTCGTATGGTATCAGTATCTGTATATAGTATGAATGGTTTTTCCGTATAAAAATACTTTATTCTTTGATCCCAAAAAAGTTGTTCTGTAAGTAACTTTTTACGCTCTTTAAAATTTTCGATTTCAACATTTCCTTTTATTTCTGAAATACTCGTTTTTGAATACGAAATAGCATAATCTCCAATTATAACAAGAGAATCTTTGCTGTTTTCAAAACTCACAACACGGACCCCTTCTGGGAATTCTGAATATGGGTGTGCCTTTCTATTGCTGAAGTCAAACAATAAAGGAGCGGTGAATCTCATATCTACCCTCCCTGAATCTGTATGAATATTATACACGTTTTTTGCAACACCAATAGGCAGGTTTTTGTCTGCAAGAAAATCACGAACCTTCTCGAGATCATTTGTACAAGAAAAAAGCATTACCGTTATACCTATAACAGCAATGCTTTTTATAATATTATCAATCCATTTAGTCATTGAACAAATGTACTAAATAATTTTTCTAATCTATCTCATTTCTACCTTTACGGTTTCACCGATCCAACATCCAATATCAAAAGAATCACCTTCTTTAATTCCATCTGCAAACCCCATCGCTTTTGTTGGAATATTCGATTGGTAATTTTTAATATATCTTCTTGCCACAGAACCTATACTTGGATCTACAGCAGCTGCTCTTTTTGCTTTATTAAGCGCCGCAACGTAAACCATTCGTTTTGCAAACTCATTATCACCACAACTATTTGCACTAGATGCATATAACGAAGATATCAGTAAATAAGCCTTTCCATAACTTCCATTGCTTTGAATAGCCTTTCTTGCATATTTACGAGCAACTGATTTCTGACCTCTTCTAGCCATATCTTGAGCTACTGATAACAAATATTTTGCTTTTCGAATTGGATCAACTTCCAAGTCAATTGCTTTTTTACGCATTTTTAAAGCCTCGGATTTTTTACCATTCTTTTCTAAAATTCCAGACAAGAAAATATACGAATCCGAAGATGGGTCTGCCTTTGCATACGCCTTTGCCAACTCCTCATACAAAAGGTCTCCTGTACATTCTTTAGCAAACATTCTAGATACCGAACGTCTTAACCATTGCGAATCACTTCTATGAGCCTCAAAATCTCCTCTATACAATGGTATCAACCTTTCACAAGTTAACAATTCTTCAATTTTTTGATCCAAAGTAGCCCCAACAATACCTATGTTCTTAAGGGTTCCTACAGCAATCCTCTTAGACTTTGCTTCTTTTTTACTTAAAACAGTTCCACTTTCTTCTTTCTTTAAAAGTCCGTTTAGTCTCAATTGATATTTTCCCATCTTCACCTCTAAAGACTCATTAATATCATCATAAGTATCTAATATTTTCTGAACATTGGTATCCTTATTTAGATCTAATATTATACCAAAATATAATGCTATATTTTTAACAGACATTCCAGAAGGGTCCGCCAAGTATGCTTTCTCTAAATGATGAAACATCTCTTCTTCGGTGTACCCAGTTTTTCTTAAGAAGGTTACCATATCACTATATACCTTTCCTAAATCTTTAGAAAAATAGAGAATCCTTGTATCAACAATTTTACTATATAATTTTACAGCTTTTTCTTTCTGACCTTTAACTAACAAATCATCCGCAACCTTGACACCATATTTATAAATATTAACAGATAACGTTGGGCAATTTTCCATTAAATTCATTAACCTTTTTTCCGCCTCAACAAAGTTTTTTGATTGAATATCTCCTTTATATAAATTATATTCTACAGTGCACATTTGTGAGTCAACATCTTGAGCCTTGATATTTGCAGTAACACAAATCAAGAATATCCCCGTTATTAAATATGTGATTTTTTTCATTATAACTTTATTTTATATTAATTAATTGCTCGTTTTTTGAACCATTTATTCGCTAATGTAAGTCCTAGCCTAAAATTAAAGAAATTCTCTTTAATCAATCCATTGTCTGTGGTGCCTTTTGTTCCCAATTCAAATCCTAAATTTAATTTAGAGAATTGAACCCCTACTGGTAACCCTACACCAAAAGATATGCCATAAGCATTTATTGGTGTAAAATCTGTTCCGTTTCCAGAACCAGCAACTAGCATTCCCGACTTATTTAAGTTAAATCCCCATCTATATATTACACGATGCCAATAACTTGAAATAGAATTATATCTTGGTAAATAAAATCCACCAACTGCCAAATTCGATGCCGAATCATACCTTAGTTTCGGATTATAGGTTGCTAAATTGCCCGTTATTTCAATCGCTTCTCTAAAACTATAGTCAACACCAGCAGACCATTTGTTTTTTTTACCAACACTAATACCTAAACCTGTCTTTAAAGGTGTTTTGTAATCTCCTGTAGATGCTGATTTAAATAGAGTATCTCTTGGCACCCCTAATCCTGTAATATCTAAAGCATATAAAAACTCTGTTCCTTCAGATTTCAACGAAGACCCCATGCCAACGTTTACACCCAAATTCAAATACCTGTTTTTCTTTAATTTTTTATTATAAATTAGTCCTGCTTCAAAATTAAATCCATCTACCGTTGAAGAATTCACATATTTTGTACCAAACTGAACACCTGCTACTTGATGTAAAACACTATTCTCAACGGCTCCAAATATATATTCACTTTCCACCCCTAAACTCAATCCTTTTAAAACTTCATATCCAGCACCTAAAAAAACTCGATTAGTCCCACCTGTACCTTCAAAAACAGAGAATTCTGACACATCACCATTTCCATCATAAACAAGATCTTCAATAGTATAACCCGTAGTTGTGTTTGGTTGTAAGCCAAAAGCCAAACCACCTTTTGGCCCTATGGGAATTCCCATTGCTATATAAGACAAATATGCATTTGAAGATATTCCATTTCCGTTATCATCTTTAAATGAGGATGCACTATTTTGCATTGCAATTGTATATGCTGTTAAAACTAAAGAGGCATACGAAGCTGGATTATTAAAATACAAGTTGTTATAATTAACACTCGACACTCCAACGCCACCCATACTCATTTCTTCAACTGTTCTTTGCGGAACAGCATCTCCAATTCCTAAACCTGAATAAGGCGAAGAGTCTAATGCTTGAGAAAACCCTTGTATGCTAAAAAATATTAATATTAACCCTAATAAATTCCTAATCATTCTTACTGTTTTGTGTCAAAATATAATTCAATCCTTCCATTAAAAAAATTGGATTTGCAAATATGCTGCTTTTAAATCGTTTTGCCAAAAAAATAGCATCTCCTCCTGTCAAAACAACTGTTATTTTATCATAAATTAGCTTATGCTCTTCAATTATTCCTTTAATTTCATAAACCACCCCATTTATGACTCCGCTATGTATTGAGTTCTCGGTTGAATCACCTACCAAACGAACATTTTCTATTCTTTGTAATTCGGGAAGTTTATCTGTAAAATGATGTAGCGCCCTATAACGCATCAAAATACCTGGTGAAATAGTGCCTCCCAAAAAGACACCTTCGCTAGTTACAAAATCTGCCGTAATACAAGTGCCTGCATCAATAACCAATACATTTTTGTCAGGGTAATTTTTAACTGCAGCTGCCGCCAAAGCAATCCGATCTACTCCTAACGTGTTTTTTGTGGCGTAATTGTTTGTAAATGGTACTTTTGTTTGATGGTTTAAAACAATTGTTGGGAACATTTTTTTAATCTCATCAAGATCATTTGCTTCAATATTGGCTACTGTTGAAATAATTGCTCGTTCAACAGCATGCAAATTGCAAATTTCTTGCAACTGACTCAAAAGATTTCTCAAATCAAAGGAGTCTAAAGAATAAATAGTATCCCCCTCAAACAGAGCGACTTTCACTCTGGTATTCCCTACATCAATTATTAAATTCATCTACTTAAAAAATAAAGTCCAAAAATACGAATGATTTTTTAGTTTTTGTTTTGATTAGTTTGAAAAATACATTTATATTTGCACCCGCTTACAGCAAGAAAGTCTAGCATTAAGCAATGGTACCTTAGCTCAGTTGGTAGAGCAATGGACTGAAAATCCATGTGTCCCTGGTTCGATTCCTGGA
>JAGLDM010000262.1 GCA_023145595.1 Flavobacteriaceae bacterium
CCCGAAAGTGATATTTACCATAAAAGTAAAATTTTATACGGAATTTCTCATGCAAAACAATCCATAGCAAAAGAAGATAATTGTTTTTTGGTAGAAGGTTATACTGATGTAATTTCTTTTAATCAGAACGGAGTTGAGAACGTAGTCGCTTCTTCCGGTACAGCATTGACTTCAGATCAAATACGTTTGATTCATCGTTTAACTAGTAATATCACGATTTTATTTGATGGAGACGCAGCCGGAATTAGAGCATCTTTACGCGGAATAGATTTGATTTTGGAACAGGGGATGAATGTAAAAATTCTAACTTTTCCAGAAGGTGATGATCCAGATAGTTTTTCGCGTCGAGTTTCAACAGAAGAATTAAAGGACTTTCTAAAAGAGAATTCACAAGATTTTATCAATTTTAAAGTGTCTTTGTTGATGGAAGAGGCACAAAACGACCCTGTTAAAAAAGCAGCTTTAATTCGTGATATTGTTGTGAGTATCTCTAAGATTCCAGATCGGATTCAACAAGAAGTATATTTACAAGAATGCGCTCGAATCATGAATATCTCTGAAAATGTATTGTTTGATGCATTGGCGCAAATATTTAAAAAAGATCAGCGAGACGCATCAAAAAAACCGGTTTCCATGAGACCAGAAGCTCCTGTTTTCCAAAAAACAGCGAAGGTCGAAAAAGTAGATGAACTCTTTAAATACGAACGAGAAATTATAAAAATTTTGTTGTTGCATGGAAATGCAAAAGTAGATTTTGTTGATTTCATTGAGGTAGGTTCAGAAATAAAAAAAGAAATTTATGAGAATACAGTGGCACGTGAGGTTTATTTAAATTTGCAAGACGATGAAATTGAATTTGCAAATGAACTTTTCCAAATTATCTATGCAGAAGTCATTAATCAATTAAATTTAGAAGAAGAAATTAAAATAGAAAGTTTTATCCATCACCAAAACATAGAAGTAGCACAATTGGTTACCGATATTTTAATGGATGAAGAACGTTATTCTTTAAGTGATTGGAAGAAAAAAGAGGTGATTGTAAATCACAATACCAACGAAATTATTGCCAAAACAACGAATGATACTGTTTTTAACTTAAGACGCATACTTATTGATGAAAAGATAGGGTCTTTAATGGCAGAAACATCTAAAGAAGATTTTAATACGATTTTAGATATAGTAGTAGATTATACTGGATTAAAAACAAGGATTTCGAAAAGATTGAATAGGGTTATTTAGTTAATAATTCGCATAAATTATTGCTATTTGAAACATTAATGGTATGTTTGGAAGGTTCGCTTATTTCTCTCACGGAGAGAATTGTCAACCCCCATGAACCCCATGAAACGACTAAGAAACTACTCAAGAATAATGCTACTCTTTTTTAAGATTCCTTTTGCTTTTACAAATGCTTCTAAACAAAGAAAGCGTAAAGAAATGAAATTTATTTTAAGAGAGTTGCTGTAGGAATACCTTTCTTCAATTATTTAAAATTAGCAGGAATTTTACAAATCGGAATTAGATTCATTTTGTGTTTATTAGCACTGTTTAAACGTTTGTAAATACGAAACACTTCTTTTTCTCTACCATTAAATTGGGTGTCTTTTTTATTCAATTCATCCATTTCCATAGCCCATTCTAATTCGGGGTATGAAGCTCCAAGTTGATCTTCATCGGTTCTATCGTCACCCCATAGTCCGTCTGTAGGCGCAGCATTTAAAATTTCATCATTGACACCTAAATAGGCTGCTAATTCGAATACCTCTGTTTTTAGCAAGTCTGCAATCGGACTTAAATCAACCCCTCCATCACCATACTTGGTGTAAAAACCAACTCCAAAATCCTCTACTTTATTCCCCGTTCCCGCTACTAAATAACCATGTAAAGCCGCAAAGTAATACAGAGATGTCATTCGCAATCTAGCCCTTGTATTTGCCAAAGACATAAATCGTTCTTCTTCATTTTTAACAGGAGGAAACGCATTCACCAAACTATCAAAAGTCGTTGTTAAATTAACATTGGTTAAGGTAATATCGTTAAAATTATCTTTTAGCCAAGAAATGTGATTTAGCGCTCTGCTCACTTGAGTGTCTTCTTGATGAATGGGCATTTCTAGACATAGCAAAGGCAAACCTGTCTTTGCGCAAAGTGTAGAGGTTACAGCAGAGTCGATTCCTCCAGAAATTCCGATGACAAATCCTTTTACTCCGGATTTATTAGCATAATCTTTTAGCCAATTTACAATGTGATTCACAGTTTTTTCTGGATTCATGAGAAACTATTTAGTATTTTTGTGCGTTTAAAAAACAGTGGTAAAGATACTAAATTATATGTCAAGAATATATTGGGTTTTTTCGATATTCATTTTGTTTGTTGCTTGTAAAGAAGATATTCAGATATCTGAAGATGTTTTGAATATCCCTGTTGAGGTTAGGGTAGAGCGATTTGAGCAACAATTTTATAAAAGTTCTAGTTCTGAATTAAATGGTTTAAAAAAAGAGTTTCCATTTATGTTTCCAACGGCGGTAAATGATAGTGTTTGGATTCAAAAAGCGAAAAATGAAGATGAACTATTTTTGTTTGAAGAGACTCAGAAGAAGTATACAGACTTAAATGATTTTAAAAATCAATTAGGATTACTTTTTAAACATGTTAAATATGATTTTTCAGAATTTAAAGAGCCGGAGATTATAACCTATATCTCTAATTTAGATTATGGATATAAAATAGTTGATGCAGACAGTCTACTCTTTGTTTCATTAGACATGTACTTAGGTGCTAATCATGAAGTGTATCAAGATTTTCCAAAATATTTGACACAGAATTACACTAAAGAAAGAATGATTGTTGATGTAGCCAATGAATTTTTAAAAAGATATTATCGAAAATTAAAATCTAGAACTTTTTTAGATAGAATGATTAACGAAGCAAAGTTTGTTTATGCCTTAGATGTGTATTTGCCTTTAGAATCTGATGCAAATAAAATTGGATACACCCATGAAAAAATAAATTGGGCAATGCAGAATGAGGGAGATATTTGGAAATATTTTATAGAAAAGGAATTGCTGTATAGCAATGACGCAACCTTAAATTCCCGCTTTATCGATGTTGCTCCCTTTTCAAAATTTTATTTAGAATCAGATAATGATTCTCCAGGGCAAATTGGAGTTTGGATGGGTTGGCAGATCATAAGATCTTACATGAATAATGATGATGTCACTTTGCAGAAATTAATGTCTACAAGCCCTGAAACTATTTTTAGGAAATCGAAATACAAACCGAAAAGGTAAGAATTACAATACTCAACAATTTAACAAAACGACAATGGCAGTAAAACATACTTCTAAAATTGAATTCGCGATCGGATTAGATGAAAATAAAATTCCAGAACAATTAAGTTGGAGTGCTCAAGATGGAACTGTAAATAATGCAGAAACAAAGGCGATTTTAATTTCGGTATGGGATCATAAAGCAAAAGACACTTTAAAAGTAGATTTATGGACCAAAGACATGCCAGTTGATGAGATGAAGCAGTTTTTTCATCAAACATTAGTATCTATGGCAAATTCTTTTGAAACTGCTACAAATGATGAGAAAATGAGTGCTACTATGCGTGATTTCTGTGATTATTTTGCCGAAAAATTAGAGTTAAAAAAAATAGAAAATATATAATCAGGCGGCTATATTTACGTAGTGATTGAAGGAAAAGGGATTGTGAAGTTGTTCCAAAATAAGTAATATTTTAAAATAAGACCCGACATTGGATGTCGGGTCTTATTTTGTGAGACCGATGTAGTTTTGTTGTATAATTATAAAAAGCAAGATTATGTTTCCATATAAATATAGAAGAAAGACGTTGTCAAGTAAATTTAGTTCTGATTATAAGAATGTTGGTGAGCGCGTGAAAGATCAACACGAACATATTTACGGTGCAATTGTACAGTTGGTAAAAGAACAGCAATATGAGACACCTAAAGACTACACCAAAAGAGATTGGAAAAGAGTAATGATTGAATTGCAGTGTACCGCATATATGAAATTAAAGGAGGTATTTGCTTCCGGTAATTTGCCATTAGACCTATTTAATGATATGCAATTAGAGTATCTAAAAACAGAGCATAAAACGCCTGTAAGTCAGGTAGACTGGCATGGATTGTACCTGGAAAATTGCAACAAAAAATAAAATAAAAGAGCCTGTAAGGGGCTCTTTTTTATTTTGAAAATATTTTATTTGATATTAAATAATACTTGTTTAAGACTAAACAGACATCTATCTAAATTTGTTAAATTTACATCTTCATTAAGAATTAAAATTATCAATTCCAGTTTGTTTAAAATTTTATAAAGTTATGAAGATTGAAACCAGTCATTTTGGAAAAGTAAACGACACCAATGTAAATTTATTTACCTTGTCAAATAAAGAGGTTGTTGTTAAATTCACTAATTATGGAGGTATTATAACAAGTATTGAAACTCTCGACTATAATGGTTGCGTTAAGAATATAGTACTTGGTTTTGATACCTTAGAAGAATATTTGTCTGAGGAATATCTAAATTCATACCCATATTTTGGGGCAATTATTGGTCGTGTTGGAAATAGAATTGCAAATAGTCAGTTTGAACTTGACGGAAAGGTTATCAAGGTGTCGCCTAACAGAGGCACTTTTCAATTACACGGTGGTTTTGTAGGGTTTGATAAAGTAGTTTGGGAAGCAAAAACTTTTGAAACCAATGATAGAATTGGGGTGGAGTTATCCTATTTAAGTGTAGACGGTGAAGAAGGGTATCCAGGGAATTTACAAGTGAAAGTAGTTTATTCTTTAAATGTGGAGAATGAGTTTTTGATCGAATATTTTGCAGAAACCGATAAAGCAACTCCGGTTAATTTAACGCAGCATAGTTACTTTAACTTGGGGGAAGAGCAAACGATAGGAAATCATGATTTAATTATAAATTCAAGTGAGTACAATGAATTAAATGAGGATTATATTCCAACAGGAAAAATTGTTTCCGTTAATCAAACTCCATATGATTTTAGAATTAAAAAGAAAATTGGAGTAGGATTAGAGCAATTAGAGATGGGGTATGACAAAAATTACATTTTAAATAATTTGGAAGGAAATTTTATAAAAGTAGGGGAGTTGTCTGAAGAAGTTTCTGGAAGAAAAATGGAATTTTTCACTACAGAAATCGGAATGCAATTATATTCTGGAGCATATAATCCAGTGATAAAAGTTGATGGAAAAGATAAATTTGGACCTTATTCTGGAGTCGCTCTAGAAACTCAACATTTCCCAGATTCGGTGAATCACAAACATTTCCCGAATACGATTTTAAGGACTGGTGAAAAATATGTTCAGAAAACGATGTTCAAGTTCTCGAATATATAGTGTAAACAGGTGGTTTTACCTTTAGAATATTGGAGAAATTATATTTTAAACAATTTTAAAAATTATATTTTACAATTCCTCTCGTAAAGTATTGGATATTTGGTTTTTATTATTAATTTTGACGTTCAATAAAAAAAATGACAGCACAACATACTTGGTTTTTTAACTTTTTCTATTTTTATTTTTACAATAAAAAGTAGAGACGTGTGTTTATAAAATATAATTATAAAAATATAAAAGTCTCGAAATAATAATCGAGGCTTTTTTTGATTTAAAACACAAATGAAACGAACATGAGTAGTAGTTTTTTACCAGAGGTAATGATTATGAGCGAACAGTATATGACCGATAAAAAACAATAAGAAAAAATACATGAAAGTTGCAATACAAGGAATTAAAGGTTCATTTCATCATATCGTAGCGGAAAATTATTTTTCGAAGGATATTGAATTGATTGAATGTTTATCGTTCTCTGAAATGCCAAAGTTGTTAACAGAGAAAAAAGCAGATATTTTGGTTATGGCGATTGAAAATTCAATTGCAGGTGCCATTTTGCCTAACTACGCTTTGATTGATAAATATCAATTAGCGATAATAGGAGAATACCATTTGTCGATTCATCAGAATTTAATGGCTTTAAAAGGGCAGTCGATTCAAGATATAACAGAAGTGTATTCGCATCCGATGGCGATTTTACAATGCGCTAATTTTTTTGAGAATTATCCTCATATAAAATTAATTGAAGATAATGATACAGCAGATGTTGCAAAACGAATTCATGATAAGCAATTAAAAGGAGTAGGTGCAATAGCAAGTTCATTAGCAGCTAAAATTTATGATCTTGAAATTATAAAGGCAGAAATTCAGACAATAAAAAATAATGCGACTCGCTTTTTTATTTTAGATCAAAAAGAAGAGGTTAAAGACGCAAAAGCAAATAAGGCATCTATTCGGTTTGTTGCAGGTCATGAAGTAGGAAGTTTGGGTGCTATTTTATCTGAATTTGGAAATAATAATGTAAATCTTTCTAAAATTCAGTCAATGCCAGTGATAGACGAACCATGGAGATATGCGTTTTTTGCCGATTTGGTTTTTGCTAATTATGAAGATTATCAAACAAGTCTAA
>JAGLDM010000263.1 GCA_023145595.1 Flavobacteriaceae bacterium
TGTTAGAGCCTTTTCCGAACAACGTAATATTAGTCATGACGACATAGTAATTAATCAAATTATGGAGTATGACCAAGCAACAAATCAGGTAAGCAATATCTCAATCGGCTTACAGTTACCTACAGATTTCCCTACTAAATATTCAGCAGCAATAAAAAAGGTGATAAATCAATGTCCGGTAAAACGACATTTATTGAATCCTCCAACTTTTGACGTTGTGTCAAATTTAGACTAAAAGAACTAACACAACCAATCACACATTATGATTATGCAAGTTAAATCATGGTTAAGAGCAATACCGACTCATGTAACTAAATGGCATATTCAAGCGTACTTTGATGAGTTTTGTTTTAGAATTAATCGCTCTCAATTTAAAACAAGTATCTTTCATAAAACTGTTAATAGAATGGTAGAAAGTAATCCAATATATCAAATAAAACAGACGCTAAGCGTATAACTCAAATCATTTAAATAAATTTAAAATGAAAGAAAAATTAATGTACTTTCCTATTACAGCATACTCTATTATAATGGGTTTATCAGGGTTATCCATTGTTTTTGGTAAATTTTACCATATGCAATGGCTACCCAAAATACTATACGACAGCTTATTGTTATTTACTTTTGGGCTATTTTTATTTATTAGTCTGATTTATGGGCTAAAAGTAATTTATCATTTTGACGAAGTAAAAAAGGACTTCTTACATCGCATAAGGATTAACTTCTTTTCAGCTATTTCAATTTCATTCTTGCTACTTTCAATAGCATTTATGACCTACTGGCCATTTTTATCGATGGGGTTATGGTGGATTGGTGTAATAAGCCATACATTTATTATGCTTCACACTATTAAGTTTTGGATTCAACATAACTTTGAAATAAAATTTTTGAATCCTGCTTGGTTTATTCCAGTTGTAGGCAGTATGCTTATTCCTGTAGCGGGTGTTGAATATATGCCTAATGCTTTTTCATTTGTATATTTTGCTATTGGGTTATTCTTTTGGATAGTAATGTTTACCCTGTTTTTAAACAGGGCTATATTTCATCATCAATTACCACAAAAATTTATTCCCACACTATTTATTTTAATAGCACCACCAGCCATTGGCTTTATTTCATATATGCGAATAACTCAAAGTTGGGATTCGTTTGCTGTGCTTATGTTATTTATAGCATACTTTTTTGTTGTACTGCTAATATTTTTACATAAAAGTTTTTATAAAATCGAATTCTTTATTTCGTGGTGGGCTTTTACTTTTCCATTAACGGCAATTACAATTGCTTCTGTTGTTGCATATCAAATAACTCAATTTGAAATATATAAATACTTAAGTTTTGTTATGTTTAGTTTGGCATTAATAACTATTGGTTTTGTTAGTTTTAAAACCATAGGCAAACTTAAAGCAGGTGAAATTTGTATTGAAGAAGATTAAAACAATATTATTAACTAATAAGAGTGACTCAATTTAATAACATAAAAAGACAAACTAAAATGAAAACAAAAATAATTATTATAGTATCGTTAGTGTTCGGATTTTTAATAGGTGTGATTTTTACAGGTATTACAATTAGTGTATCATCGGGTGAGATGATGGTAAAAGAGTTTAAAAGCCCTTACGGTTTTGATAAAACGGTAAAAATAATGGCTGCCAGAATTAACGAAAAACAAGGTTGGCACGTAACTGGAGTTATAGACCAGAATAGAGAAACCATTGAAAATGGAGGTTATGCAATTGGTAATTTTAAAATTATTAAATATTGTAACGGTGCTTATTCTGCTAGAATGCTAAAGCCTGACGATAATAAAAAAATTGGTAATATGATGCCTAAATCATTTGCTGTATATGAAAAATCTGATGGGCAGGTCTTTGTTTCAACAATGAATGGTGCAATTATGGGCAAACTATTTGGTGGCGAAATAGAACAAATTATTGAAGAGGTTTCTCTTGAAGTTGAAGACATGATGCGTTTTATTAATTTAAAATACACATTGTTTTAGAAATAAAATAAAAGAGTGCGTTAATAGAAAACGCACTCTTTTTTTATGCTCCAAATATTAAATCCACCTTCAACAACAGCATCCATAAAATCGGAATTGCTTCTACCCAAAACGAACTGTAATAATTTGACTGTTTCTTGCTAGACCTCAACAATAAGACTACTGATAAACCCGTAACGAATAAAACAATTACAAAGTTCTGAAAATGGAACAACTGCTCTAACAGTAGTACTAAAACCCCCATTACCACACCAATTATTTTTGTGTTTCTTATTCCGAAGTACTGCGGAATGGTCATTAATGATACACTATCAAAACCAACATCTCGAATATCGAAAGGCAAGGTAATTAAAAGCACAAAGATAAATCGCTGCAGAAATAGCATCCAACCAAACAATGATATTTCTATTTCATTTTGGATTAAAGGGACTAAAACCGTAATTCCGGCATAGCATAGCGCTATTAAAAATATTTTGAGTCCTGCTATTTTCCGAAACGACTTTGAGAATCCTGGCAATTTCACCCCATAAAAAAAAGTCAACAGCACAAATGGAATTAAAACGAATATTGCATTCCAATTCAATTTTAGAAAAAAAAACAAAGATCCTATTCCGCTTAAAACTAAAACAAGAATCAATAAGGTCTTATACTGAAAATACCAATTTGTTACCCAGTTTTTTGTAGTTGATATATTTGTGAATCGGATAAAATTATAACTTATAATTGTAGAAAAAAACACAAAGTAAGCCGTATCACTGGAGTAAACACCTTGTGTTAATAATGAAACCTTCACAAAACAAAAAGCACCCAATGCTACATGAATATTGCTAAATATATAAAAATCTAAAAATCGCTTTAAAAATTGCATCAAACAAAAGTAATCAAATTCTTAATTTGAAACTTTGTTAGGTTTAAAAATCAAGGATTCTGAAATTTTACTTTTAAAAAGTAATAAACAATTAACATTATACAAGCTTGATTCATTTCTGATTCTACTAATTTTAATTAATTTCGTACCTTAATTCTATTAATCTAGAAATGAGAACAGATTCTTTTGTATTACGTCACGTTGGCCCTCGTGAAAACGAAGTAAATGAAATGCTTCAAAAAATTGGAGTTTCATCTACCGATGAACTTATTAACCAAACGATTCCAAAAGATATTTTATTAAAAAAGTCGTTGAATTTATCAAGTGCCTTAGATGAATCTGAATTTGTAACTCACATCAAAGGATTGGCTGCTAAAAACAAACAATATAACACCTATATTGGACTGGGATACCATGCCGCTATTACACCTCCCGTTATCCATCGTAATATTTTTGAAAACCCAAGTTGGTATACTTCTTATACACCGTATCAAGCAGAAATCTCTCAAGGAAGATTAGAAGCCTTACTAAACTATCAAACTATGATTGGTGATTTAACCGGATTCGAATTGGTAAACTCATCATTACTAGACGAAGGTACTTCTGCAGGAGAAGCCATGATTATGCTATATCACAGCAGATCTAGAGCGCAAAAAAAAGCAAATGCCTCGCAGTTTTTTGTATCTGAAGAATTGTTGCCTCAAACGATTGATATTCTCAAAACAAGAGCAAATCCACTTGGAATAGAATTAATTATTGGCAATCATGAAACCATAAATTTTACGGAAACTATTTTTGGTGCAATAGTACAATATCCTGCTAAAAATGGTGAAATTATAGACTATACTAACTTTATAGAAACGGCTCACGATAATGAAATAAAAGTAGTGGTTGCAGCCGATTTATTGAGTTTAACTTTGTTAAAGACACCCACTGAAATGGGTGCTGATATTGCTGTGGGAACCACGCAACGTTTCGGAATTCCGTTGGGTTACGGAGGGCCTCATGCTGGCTATTTTGCCACTTCAAACAAGTACAAACGCGCTATGCCTGGCAGAATAATTGGGGTTAGCGTTGATGCAGATGGCAACAGAGCCTTACGAATGGCATTGCAAACGCGTGAACAACACATCAAAAGAGAAAAAGCAACTTCTAATATCTGTACGGCTCAAGTTTTATTGGCTGTAATGGCGGGTATGTATGCTGTTTATCATGGTCCTGATGGATTAAAATATATTGCTAATAAGATTCATTCTTTAGCAAAATCACTCAGCACATCATTAAAAGAGATTGGGCTAACACAAGAAAACAACTCCTATTTTGATACGTTAAAAGTAAAAGTAACCGATGCTAAAAAAGTAAAAACGCTTTCGGAAGAAAAAGAAATTAACTTCTTAATTATAGATAATACCACCATCGGTATTTCAATAAATGAAACCACAACCTTAGATACGTTACAAAACATCATTGCTGTTTTAGCAATGGCTGAAGGAAAAGATATTCCGACTATTGAACATTCAAAAAATAATGGTATTCCATCTGAATTGACACGTACTTCTTTGTTTATGCAAAATGAGGTATTCAACAGGTATCATTCAGAAACAGAAATGATGCGTTATATCAAGAAATTAGAACGCAAAGATATTTCATTAACAGATTCTATGATTTCTTTGGGGTCTTGTACTATGAAATTAAATGCCGCTTCTGAAATGTTACCGCTGAGTTATGGAAGTTGGAATAACATCCACCCATTTGTACCTGTAGAGCAAGCCCAAGGATACCAAGAACTACTCAAAGGCCTAGAAAGTTCCTTAAATGAGATTACCGGGTTTTACGCTACTTCACTGCAACCAAATTCGGGTGCACAAGGTGAATATGCTGGACTTTTAGTTATTCAGGCATATCATAAATCAAGAGGTGATTCTCACAGAAATATTTGTTTGATTCCGTC
>JAGLDM010000264.1 GCA_023145595.1 Flavobacteriaceae bacterium
GCTATTTTCATATTGGTTCGTTTTTAATATTTTAATTATTGGCACAGGCCATTTCAATTGCATTTCCAAATAATTCTTTCAAACTTATTCCAGCGGCCTCCGCTTGTTGCGGAAGAATACTCTCCTCCGTCATACCCGGCACTGTATTTATTTCTAACAGGTAAGGAATTTCATTTATTAATATGAATTCACTTCTTGTAAAACCTTCCATTTGCAGGGTCTTATAAATCTGTTTTGCAATACGTTCTATATTTTCTTTTTCAGTTTTAGAGATTCTAGCGGGTGTAATTTCTTGTGATTTACCTTGATATTTAGCTTCGTAATCAAAGAAATCATTTTCAGAAACAATTTCTGTAATAGGTAACACAACAGTTTTGTTTTTATAATTTAAAACCCCCACAGAAACTTCTGTTCCCTCTAAAAAGGATTCTATTAGAATTTCAGAATCTTCTTTAAAAGCGGTAGCAATCGCTTTTTTTAGCTCTTCAATTTTAAAAACTTTCGTAATTCCGAAACTACTACCGGCTTTATTTGCTTTCACAAAGCAAGGCAATCCTACTTTATCCACAATTTCATTTTCATTTATTGCATCACCTAAATTTAGGTAGTATGAAATTGCGGTTTTTATTCCATAAGGTTTTAAAACACTCAAACAATCTCTTTTGTTATAAGTAATAGCCATTTGATAGGAAGGTGCAGAAGTATGTGGAATATCAAGCAGTTCAAAATAAGAAAGTAATTGACCATCTTCACCAGGAGCGCCGTGAATAGCGTTAAAAACACAATCAAAATGAATAGTTTTATTGTCTAAATCTACAGAAAAATCATTTTTGTTTATATTATATTCTCTTTCGTTTTGAATCAAAACCCATTTTTCTTTAGAAATGTGAATTGGGTAAACCGAATAAATAGAAGCGTCTAAATGTTTACAAACCACGCTACCACTCTTAAGTGAAATGCTAAATTCGGAAGTAAATCCGCCCATTATTACAGCAATATTTTTTTTCATATTAGTATCCATCTGATAAAACAAAAGTACAAAAAGAAGTTTTTAAATTTATATTAATATAATGAATACTTAAATTTTTCATTTTATATATTTGTTGAAATGAAATAGTCCTATGAGTTTATTAAAATTTATTAGAAGTAAGTCTTTTTTAAAGCAATTATTATTTGCAGGAATCATCGTGATTTTACTTGTTTTTTTATTGATGAAATGGTTGAATAGTTCTACCAACCACGATCAGAGAATTCAAGTTCCAGATTTGTCTAAATTGACAAAGGAAGAAGCAGTTGTAATTTTAAATGAACTTGATTTACAGATGGAAGTATTAGATTCATCTAGTTATAATGCGAACTACCCTCCGTTAACTATTATAGAACATAATCCAGAAGCAAACGGTTTTGTGAAGGAAAAAAGAACTATTTATTTAAAGATTAATCGTGCAACTTTTGTAGATGTGAAAATTCCAGATGTATTGGGTGAAACAAGAAGAAATGCAGAGGTCACTTTAAGAGTGGTTGGATTTAAAATAGGGGAAGAGCCTGTTTATATTTCTGATATAGCACGAGACGTTGTAAGAGGTGTTCTATTTAATGGTAAAAAAATGGAACTCGGAAAAAAACTACCACAGAATTCTGTTATCAATTTAGTATTGGGTGATGGTAAAGGATTAGCAAAGTAATGGCAGAAGAACAGGATATAGATAATGAAGAACTTTATGAGCATTTTAATTATGTTGCTCATGAGGGACAAGAACCGCTACGTGTAGATAAGTTTTTAATGAATTTTATTGAAAATGCAACACGTAATAAAATTCAGCAATCAGCAAAAGCAGGAAATGTTTTGGTGAATGACGTTGCTGTAAAATCTAATTATAAAGTAAAACCTCATGATGTAGTTCGTGTGGTTTTGGCTTATCCTCCTCCAGAAAACTTATTGGTAGCAGAGGATATTCCGTTAGATATTATTTACGAAGATTCAGATGTTATTGTTGTGAATAAGCCGGCAGGAATGGTCGTTCATCCTGGTCATGGAAACTATTCGGGGACTTTGGTAAACGGATTGATTCATCATATTGAAAACTTACCGACCAATAGTAATGAGCGTCCTGGTTTGGTACATAGAATAGATAAAGATACAAGCGGATTGTTAGTTGTTGCTAAGACAGAATACGCTATGGCGCATTTGTCAAAACAATTTTATGATAGGACAACAGAGCGTAAATACATTGCGTTGGCTTGGGGGAATATAGATGGAGATTCAGGTGTTATTGAAGGGCATATTGGGCGAAGTTTAAAGAATCGCTTGCAAATGAATGTATTTCCAGAAGGTGATTTTGGAAAATTTGCAAAAACGCATTACAAAGTATTAGAACGTTATAGTTATGTGACTTTGGTGGAGTGTAAATTAGAAACTGGTCGAACTCACCAAATACGGGCACATTTTAAATATATTGGTCATACCTTATTTAATGATGAGCGTTATGGTGGAGATCAAATTTTAAAAGGGACTACATTTACTAAGTACAAACAATTTGTAGATAACTGTTTTAAAGTGTTGCCAAGACAAGCACTTCATGCAAAAACACTTGGATTTACACATCCGACATCAGGTGAGTTTATGCGTTTTGATTCTGAAATCCCAAAAGATATTGAGTTGTGTTTAGAGAAGTGGAAGAATTATAGTGCTAATCAAAATGAATAGCATTCCCCAATCTAATAGGGAAGTAGTGGCATTGTAAATATCACAACTTAACAGTCTATAACTTTATAGAACAATTTAAAAGCAAAAATCTCCGAGAATTATAAGTTATCGGAGATTTTAATTAGGTATTGAATCTAATAATTCAATTATTTACTTTACACTATTTATGTAAGCAACAATACTTTTTAACTCTGATTCAGAAACACCTACTAACATAGTGTTTAAATTACTTTTCATTATAGCTACTTGACCTGGATCAGTATCTACAATAGCAGCATCTGTACCTTGTAAGAATTTTAAAATATCTCCTTTTTCTTCGGCATATTTTGCAGAAATTACTTTTAGCGCTGGGCCAACAACTTTGAATTCTTCATTATGACAGGCTGTACATCCTTTGGAATTAAATAATTTTTTTCCGGTTGCCACGTCTGGGTTTGCTTGAACAACTTCTTTAGTAGTCTTTTCAATTTTTGGTGTTTCGGCAGTTTTTGGAGCTTCCTTTTTTGAATCTCCACAACTAACAAATACGAATGCTGATACGATTGCAATAAATACTATTTTTCTCATAATGTCTTACATTAAATTTTATGTTGTGCAATTTATTGAAAATAAATTGAAGCAGTGTTTTTTTTGTATTATTGATTAATAATAGTTAGAGGTAGCAGTTTGTATAAGAATAGTAACCGAATGCAAAACTCGAATTATTCA
>JAGLDM010000265.1 GCA_023145595.1 Flavobacteriaceae bacterium
TATGGTTTCAGTTTTAGTTATAAAAAGGAAGGCAATACTTTAATTTTACATCAAAAAGTATACATTAATGTCTTAGCTCTACAAAATAAAGATTTTGAAGATTATAATATCTTTATTAAAAGTTTATTAAAGGCGTATAAAAAGAGTGTCCGTTTAGATAAAATTCAATAATTAAATGTTAAATCTTCTTTTAGGAAGAAAGCAATCAAAAGATAAAACATGAATAAAATTATTTTAATAATAGCAATATTTACATCATCTATTTCATTTTCACAATACTACACCACGTATGATTGGGAAGCCAACCCAACGATACACACTATAAATGATTCAGACAATATGGAATCATCTTTAGCTATTTTAAAGAGGAAAATTATAGAGTTCCGTCGATCAGAAACCAACAATAACATTTCAATATTTGAAACCACACATGATATTATTCGATTAAATGATGAAACTGGAATACTAAGACACAACCAAGTATATATCCCTATGTTTGGAGTGAAAAAATTACAAGAAATAAAAGCTAGAACCATTTCTAAAGACGGAACGGTGACTAATTTGGATGAAAAAAATATTAAGAAAATTGAAAATGTAGAAGAATATGGTGATTTCCAGATATTCGCTATTGAGGGAGCAGAAATAGATTCTGAGATTGAAATTTTATATACTGTTGAAAAGGATTACTCTCCATTTGGCACTGAAATGCTACAAAGCAACTACCCAATTAAACGTGTAGAAATGGTGTTTATAACTAATGGTTTATCTGAATATATAAAAACATACAACACCGATCAGGAATTTGAGCGCACGTATTTAGATAATTTATTAGTAGAAGAATTAAGCCTTTCTAACATACCAAAAATAGCAGAAGAAGAATACTCCGCCACAGATGCTAATAAAATTTATGCCGCCTATCAATGTTTTGGAAATGCGGAAATAACACAAGAATTACTTTGGAATAATACGATTGGAAATATTGCCTACGGACTCTTTCCTAAAGAAGTGCAACCTTCCATTTTAAATGAAATAAAGAACCATTTAACGACTATTGACAGCATAACGACTGACTTTGAAAAAGCTGCAATAGTTGATAATTATATTAAAACAAACTTTACAGTTATTGACAATAGGAATTCGCAGTTAGAGGAAATTGACTATATATTAACCAATAGAAGTTCGAGCGATATCGGAATATTAAAGGTCTATGCACACTTTTTAACGGCGCTTGAGATTCCCTATGAAATAGTGGTAACTTCTAATAGATACACACATAGATTTGACCCTGAGTTTTTCAATCCGGGAGCATTACGAGAATTCTTAATCTATTTGCCAAAAATAAAACAATACATCTCTCCAACTCGAATTGATTATAGATTAAGCGAAGCACCTGCCAATATTTTGGGAAATTACGGGGTGTTTATCGATAAAAATATTGAATATTACTTTGACAAAATCACACAAAGTGACCCCGATTACAGCCGAATCATACGCAATATGGATATCTCTTTTATCGATGATTTTGAAAGAGTTAAAGTTGATGAAAGCCAAAAATACTACGGGCATTGGGGCGTACAAAACAGAGCTTTTATGGCGCTCACTTCTGGAGAATCCAAAGCCGGATTTGAAGATTACCTCACAGGGTCTGGCATTGAAGATAAAAAAGTAATTAGTCTAGAATTAGAAAATACAGAGATGAATCAGTTAACATACAATCTGCCTTATATTGTAAATAGCACTATTGAGTCGTCTACACTAATTCAGGATGCAGGTGGAAGTTATATTTTTGAGGTAGGTAAAATTATTGGTACTCAAAGTGAATTGTATCAGGAAAAAAAACGTGAGAATCCGATTGAGATGCAATACCCAAATCAGTATAATTATTCCATAACGGTTGCTATTCCAGAAGGGTATTCTTTAGATGGATTGGAGTCTTTAGTGATTAACAAAGAGTTAGTAATTGACGGAATTAAACTCTGTTGGTGGCATTCAAATTATGAAATAAAGGACAATCAATTGGTGATTACCATAGAGGAGTCATACCGAGTGAATGATTTCCCTATTGAACATTATGAGGGGTTTAGACAGGTAATAAATGCAGCGTCCGACTTTAATAAAGCAGCGATTCTATTTACGGAAGAGTAAATTCGAATTATAAATCACTAAGAATTACCTCCTCTTATTTTTAATTTTTATGAGAAAATATTGTACTATAAACTTAAAACCTCTTAAATTCAATTAATAAACGTAATCATTATGAAACCATTTAAAATGAATTTTACAAATTACGGGGTTATATTATTTCTAATACTGTTTTCATCTTGTACAGAGACGTTCAAACTCCTCGAAGAAGAAGATAATATATATGCCCTTACAACTGAAACTCAGTTAAAAGATAAAGCGTATAGTCTCGGAATAGCAAATTTTTACAATCAAGGAAAAGAAGGGTTTTTACCTGGAAAAGCCAATGTTCCTATTTATTATAAAATGTTTCAACAACCTGAAAAAGATAATGCTGCGATATTTATTTCTGCTGGTAGAACTGAAGCTGCAATAAAATATAAAGAACTTATTTATGATCTTTATAACAGAGGGTATTCTATTTATATTCATGACCACAGAGGTCAAGGTTTATCAGGAAGAATGGTTGCAGATACTGACATGGGTTATATTGATGAATTTCAATATTATATAGATGACATGAAGGTTTTTTATGACAACATATCCAAAACAACAAAACACAAATCATTTTATTTATTGGCACATTCTATGGGAGGTGCAATTGGAATGACATACTTAGAGCAATATCCTAACGATTTTAATGCTGCCGCTTTCTCATCTCCTATGCTTGGATTTGATTTCCCCAACTGTGCGGTTGTAGGACTTCTTTCGGGCGACACACCAAAATATGCTATTGGTCAAGGCAAATATAATGACGACGAAGTTGCATTTAAAGAAAACACCCTAACTGGTTCAGAAATAAGATACAATAGAATGAACGCTGCTTTTTCTAAAGAACCCAAGGCTAAATTAGGTGGTGCCACTTATCAATGGGTTCTTAAATCTTGCCAACAATTTGATTATATAAATGAAAATATTAAAAATATTAAAACTCCGTTTATTCTGTTCTCTTCTGAAAACGAACAAATTATCAACACAAATGATCATCAAAAATTTGTAGAAAAGGCACAAGAACTTGGTAAAGAATGCAAAGCTTATACCGTAGAAAATGCACAGCATGAATTACTGATTGAAAAGGATGTACAAAGAATTAAAACCATAAACGAAATTCTAAAATATTTCGATATGCATTAATAATTTGTCTATAGTTGATAATAACCGCTGATGAAATCAACAAAAGATACATTTCTGTGTAATATCGAGTTTTGGGGTACCTTTCCCCATTCATAAGTTCTGGATATCGGACCTTAAAAAGGAAGTAGCCTTCAACTAAATAAACAGGGTTTCAACTTTATTTAAAAATTGCTAAATTTGGGGTCTTTCTTATAAAAAGAAATTCACCCTAAATCTAACGCACAAATAAAACAGAATGAAAATCAATAATATATTAGAAGGAATCGGGAGCACACCCGTTGTAAAATTATCTAAATTATTTCCAAATGCAACTGTATGGATGAAACTTGAAAAAGCAAATCCGGGAGGGAGTATTAAAGATAGAATTGCACTTTCTATGATTGAGGATGCTGAAAAAAGAGGTGTTTTAACTCCGGGTACCGAAATTATTGAACCTACTTCTGGAAACACAGGAATTGGATTAGCCATGGTTGCTGCGGTCAAAAACTACAAACTCACACTGGTAATGCCTGAATCAATGTCTGTTGAAAGAAGATCTTTAATGGCTGCCTATGGAGCCAACCTTGTACTTACTCCAAAAGAACTAGGCTTAGGCGGTACCATAGATAAAGCGAAAGAACTCGTATCTGCAAATAAAAATGCATGGATGCCTTCACAATTCACTAATCAAGCAAACCCAGAAACACATCGCAATACAACCGCCTTAGAAATTATTAATGATTTCCCAGAGGGTTTCGATTATTTAATTACGGGAGTTGGTACTGGTGGTCATATTACAGGAATTTCTGAGGTTTTAAAAAGTAAATTTTCAAATTTAAAAGTACTCGCGGTAGAACCTCATGACTCTGCAATAATTTCTGGCGGCAAACCTGGACCTCATCCTTTACAGGGAATTGGACCTGGTTTTTTTCCAGAAGTATTCAACAGAGATATAATTGATGGCGTTTTAAAAGTAACAAAAGAAGAGGCTTTTTTAGAAGTTCAAAATCTAGCGAAAACTGAAGGTATTTTAGCGGGTATTTCTACAGGTGCATCTTTAGCTGCTGTTAGAAAACAATTACAAACACTAAATACCCCAAAAACAATTGTAACCATTAATTATGATACTGGCGAACGCTATCTTTCTGTTGATGGCCTTTTTTAAATAAAAAATTTTTTAAAACTGACTATCCATAAAATAGAACGATTTTACTTATAGGCACAAAAAAAAGTAGTCAAATTAAACCCCTGACTACTTCTTTTTCTTTCAAACAATTCTCACATTGTACAATGTACAGATAATTATCGTAATAAACTAAAACACATGCGCTTAATTCGCGAGGTGGGTTTTTGGAGATACTATTCTACGTCTCCAGTCAATTTCTCTTTCCAATGTCTCCAATTGTACTTTTTAGAAAATACAAGCAAAATAATTGGGTAAACAATAAAAACTGGAAGGTACAATTCCATACCTGCAGAAGGCTCGGCATGATCTATATACAATGCGTCTGTTTGCATCACTGTCCAACTTGCGGTAATAAATATAGATGCTGAAATATTATTAGCCGCATGCATTCCGAGTGCCAATTCCATTCCATCATCCATTAGGGTTGCAATTCCGTATAACAAACCTGTACCGATGTAAAAAATCATCACAGTCCAACCCAAAGCCGATACTTCAGGATTTACGACATGCATCATTCCAAACACAACAGAAGTAATAACTAACGCAGCCAATCGCGACTTAGTTAACATACCTGTTCCTTGCATTAAATAACCTCTAAATATCAATTCTTCTGATGCTGTTTGAAACGGAAATAACAGAAAAGATATTACTAGCAAAATTAAAAACGGAACGAGTTTAAAATTCCATTCCAATTCATTTTCACTTCCATAAATCATAAACAAAATAGATGCAACTTGAATTATAAAAATCAACCCAAATGCAAATATGATTCGATTCCAATCTACTTTTTTTCGTGAGGTGATTACGGAAATAAAACTACGTTTATGTAGTAACTGTACAACATATTTAACTGCAAAAAAACCAAAAACACCAGAAATCAATATCATAAAGAGCAACAAATTCTTATTGATTCCCAATTCAGTAAAGTTACCTTCAAGAGAACTCATTGCTGTCGTTAAATCGGGTGAATTTGCAATAATTGTTGCTATAAATGGAATGACTCCTATTACTTGCCAAAATGTAAAAATGATGATAAATCCTAAAGCATAAAGCCACCATTCATTTTTTCCTTTATATGCTTGTTCTATAAATCCCATATTTATATTATTTTTTATACTAAGAGTCTTAATTTTCATATAATCACAAATTATTCAAAAAATTATGAGATTCCTCGTCATTCGTTCCTCATTCTGTCGGAATGACATTAAGTATATTCCATCTTTTATTTGTATTATACCCCAAAGCACCTTTTTTTACTTGTAATGGCGAAGCTATATTATTTGTAAACAACCCACCTGTTCCCAGACCTTGTGGCATCGTTACATCTAAACTGTACGTATATTGTGCTATGGCGTTCAAACCCACATTACTTTCTAAAGCAGAGGTAATCCACCAATTAATATCATTGTTTTGTGATAACTTTATCCATTCATTACACCCTTCAACCCCACCAACTAAACTTGGTTTTAAGATAATATATTGCGGTTTGATTGTTCGTAGTAATTCCGATTTTTTTGTTACATCAAAAACACCAATTAATTCTTCATCTAAAGCTATTGGTAAAGGTGTGCTTTCACAAAGTTGCGTCATTTCCTGAATTTGCCCTTGCTTGATAGGTTGCTCTATAGAATGTAATTCGAAATCAGAGAGTCTTTTTAATTTCTCTAAAGCATTTTTTGGATCAAACGCTCCATTTGCATCTACCCTGAGTTCAATCTCATCTGGTGAAAATTCTTTTCTGATGGATTTTAATAAATTTAATTCTGTATCAAAATCAATCGCTCCAATTTTTAATTTGATGGTTGTAAAACCTGAATTCAATTTCTCTTTGATTTGAGTTCTCATAAATTCTTCACTACCCATCCAAATCAGTCCATTGATTGGAATAGAATCCTTTCCTTTGGTAAATTCTGATGGAAATAGTTCAAATTGATTCGCACTTTGCAAAGAGAGTAAAGCCTGTTCCAGTCCAAATTGTATAGAAGGGAATTCCCTAAGTTCTTGTAATAAAAAATCCTTTTCAAGATTGATATTATTACAAACCCATTGCAATTTAACTTCATAATCTGGGAGATCATCAATACTCAAACCTCTAAATAATCCACACTCTCCTATTCCTTTTTTTTCGTTTTTAGAAATAATTAGAAAAAAAGTTTCTTTAGTTCGCAGAATTCCGCGTGAAGTTCCACTGGCTTGTTTAAAGTTGAGAATGTGTTTTTTGAATACTGCTTTCATTGGTACCGCTAAAATAATACAATCAATGTTTGATGAAAAATTAAAAATGAATAATTAATGATGTATTATTAGCAACTGTCTTTCCCACGAAGGCGGGAATCCATACACACGCAAGTTTAGATTCCTGCCTTCGCAGGAATGACAAAATTATTAAAATCAACCTCAAAACTAAACAGTCTTTCCTTAACAATTGCTGTTTTATTTTTAAAGAAATCAATTTTATTCTAAATTTAAAAAATATTTATCACAAACTATGCGAGTTCCAGACCCCAAAATTTAATTCATTATGCCATTCCGTTTGTTTGGTGGAGTTGGTATAACTAAAGATTTGTTGGGGGAATGTAAAAATAAAAATGCTTAAAGGTTGAAATCATATTTCTAAACTACTTCCTATATCCAATAAGTTCAATTCTATACCCTATGGCGCAGATTTGTAATCCGTGCCTTCTATATTAACACTAAAACATTATAAATTACTGTAGTGAAGTTCTTTATTTAAACAGTCAAATTTTCTCCAATTCCTAACAAGTGTAACGTTTTCCCTTTATCAGAAAATTGCTGTATTGCCTTTTTTTTATCAATCTCTATATATCCAAAAGTGTCATAATGGTAGCCTAAAATGGTATTGCATTTTACAAAATCAGCAGCTATAACAGCACTTTCAATTCCCATAGTAAAATTATCTCCAATTGGTAAAATTGCAAGATCTAATTTGCACTGCATCGGAATCAATTTCATATCCATAGTCAAGGCAGTATCTCCAGCAATATAAATTGTTCCTTCTGAAGATTCAA
>JAGLDM010000266.1 GCA_023145595.1 Flavobacteriaceae bacterium
AAGTGGTATGTTAAAAGAACTATGGATAAATTTTAATAAACAATAACCATGATGCACTTAATAAAACACGCTTTAAAAAAACTAGTTTTACTATGGTTGTTTAGCCGTTACGTTGCTAAAAATAAAATTATTCAAGCAGATATTGAGCAAACCATTACTATTAGAAAATGCAAGGCTAAACCCGATACCTTGAAAAAGAAGTTTAACCATCTCATGCTTAACTACCCAGACTTTGCCCTAATATTCTTTTGGAGAATAAAAGGGAACACCCATGCTTGGAGGAAATATTTCACTAAAGACATTGATTACAAAATATTTAGAAGCACTAAAATTTCAGGAGGTATGATGTGTTATCATCCATTTGCCACCGTGATAAATGCCAAAACTATTGGATCTAACTTTCAATTTAGAAATAGTCTTACCATTGGTAATAAAGATAATGATAATACTAAAATACCAACCATTGGATCCAATGTGACCGTAGGCCCAAATGTTGTTATTATTGGAAACATCACAATTGGTGATCATGTGATTATTGGTGCAGGGGCTGTTGTAGTAAAAGATGTACCTTCAAACTGTGTCATTGCTGGAAATCCAGCGAGGATAATTAAATAAACTAGAAAGTTATACATGTTAAAAAAAACACGGATTTTGTTTACCATTCCTAACTTTGATACTGCTGGCAGCGGAAAATCAGTCTATGATTTGGTAAAAAATATAGATAGAACCATTTTTGAACCTGAAATATGTTGTTCTCGTCGTGATCAAGGTTTATTTTTTAAAGAGGTAGAAAAGTTAGATGTGAAAATTCATATTTTCCCAACTAAAACTCATTATAGACCTTGGATTACCTTTTTGTTTAGAGTGCTTAAGATTCGTAAATTTTTTAAGCAGAATAAATTTGATATCATTCATTCTTGGAATTGGAGTTCTGATATTTCCGAACCCTTAGCAGCGCGATTAGCTGGAATCCCTTTTGTTTATACAAAAAAGGCTATGGGCTGGGGGGGGAATAGATACTGGACTTGGAAGTCTAAATTAAGCACAAAAATTATCGTCGTAAATAGAGATATGATTCATCAGTATTTTACTAAAATGATGCATAAGGTGGAACTATTTCCTTTAGCAATAGATACCAATTATTATAAACCTTCAAGTATTGACTACAGTATTTCTAAAGAAACATATTTTAAAAAAGATGATTTTGTTATATTGTCTATAGCAAATTTAGTGGAAGTAAAAGGTGTCGAGATCCTTTTTGAAGCCATTCAAAAGATAAACAATGACCAAATCAAGGTCTTGATTGTTGGAAAGGATACCAATGATTATGGAACGCAGATGAAACAACGATATGCCTCCAATAAAAACATCATTTTTGCAGGAAAGCAATTGGAAGTAAGACCTTTTTTACAGATGGCAGACCTCTTTGTTATACCAACCAAAGATGAAGGTAGAAGAGAGGGTATACCAAATGCGCCTCTTGAAGCAATGGCTACAGAATGTGTGGTGATTGGTTCTAATGTATCTGGAGTTAAAGACATCTTAAATGAATTTCCAGCGTATTTGTTTGAAGCGAGTAATGTTGATGAACTTGCAAAAAAAATAGTAAGGGTAAAAAACATGAACGATAATGAAAGAAATAAACTAGCAAAAGACATGCGAGAGCAGGTGATTAAAGAATTTTCAATTGAAGAATTCCTTAAAAAACATGAAAAGTTATATCTAAGCATTATAAAATAAATCGGTACTGCCACAAATTTAGTGGAAATTAAAATCGAATGTCATTCCTGCCTACGCAGGGATGACATAAAACAGAATTTTATCAATATCCATAAAAATAAGGGTAGAACCAATAAACCGTATGAATAAGACTCAATACAACCCATGGAAATCCAAACAGCCAGAAAACTTACCAGATTTTATAATTGGAGGTGCTATGAAATCTGGAACTACAAGTTTGCATGCTATTTTAAATAACCATCCTGATATTTCAATTACCCATAATGAACTTGGTTTTTTCGATATTGATTCTGTTTTACAACATCCAGATTTTAATTTTTATAATACCGAAAATCAAACATGGGTGACCCAATCTATGAAAGATCAACCAGAATTATTATGGAATTGGTATTATTCGCAATTTGCAAAGATTAAAAATAAAGGACCTATTATTGGAGAAGACTCCACGACCTATTTGTCTTCAGAAACTGCTGCTAAGCGTATCGCTCTGCAAGATAAACCGATTAAACTCATTTTTATCCTACGTCATCCAACAAAAAGAGTAATATCTAATTATCTTCATCTGTTAAAATCAGGAAGAGCTATTTACTCTCTAGAAGACACTTTACGTTACAATCCTAACAGTATTATTAGACGTAGTTTATATAAAGAGCAGTTAGAAAATTATTATAAACACATTCCATTTGAAAGAATCAAAGTTGTATTATTTGAAGACTTTATTCAGAATAAAGAGCAATGTATAGGTGAGATTTGTGATTTCCTCGGATTAGATTTTCAGAAGTTAGATACAGCAGTTTTTGATACACATGCTAACAAAACGAAAATTCCGAAGCGCATAAAATTACAACTCTTAAGGAATAAGTTGTTGCAGAAGCGTAATAACTATAGATACTCTATTTTTTTACCCATTAAAATAAAAGTTCTAGGTAAAGTGCCTTTAAGATATAGAATGGTTGATAAGTTACATAAAAAGATGAATCCGAAAACAAGTGATTATAGTTTCAAACCTTCAGAATCTACACTCAATTTTCTCGATAATTTTTTTAAACAGGAATTAGAAGGTCTTGATGGCTTGATTAATAAAGATGCTTGTTCAAAGTGGTTTAAATAGATTTTTATTATAAAACCTTAGACTTTTTATTGTTAATGCGAGTCAAGAGTTGAAAATAAAAAAACAAGTTTAATTAGTTAATAAGGAATAGTTTGATTAACGTTAAGTTGTTGTCTTTTAATGTTTTTAACCGTAATAAATTTATAGGGTAGAATTTGTTGTTTAATTTATTTGGACTTATTATATTTGATAAATATATCAAGATGCGATATTATGGATTAATTATAGCGCCTTGAAAGTATTAAATATTTATACTCATTTTTATTTAAGGTTATTTGAAAAATAAATATCATAAGCAGATTAATATATTATTGATTTTTGCGTATACATGTATAATTTTTTTTCCAAATTTTATATTTGAACTTAATATATCTAGTTTTCTTATAGTAATAGTTGCATACTTTTTTTTATACCTTTTTTTTTCAATAAAATTGTTCTTTGTTTTTACAATTCCTATTTATTTTTTATCAATTATACAGTTGTTATTTTATTACACGATAAACAAATCAATAATAAGTCCAACTCTTATTCAAATTTCTTTATATCAATCTAGTTTTGATGAAAGATTGTCTATTATAATGGGAAATGGTTTGTTGATAACTGTTTCGTTTATTTTTTTAGCTGTTTTGCTATTAAAATCAGAGAAAATTAAATTTAAAAAAATATCAAAATTAAAATCAGGATTGATACTAATACTTTTGATATGCATAGCGTTTTATTCAATTACTAATTCTGAAAAATATCAGAGAAAATATAATGATTCAAGTTTTAGTTTAAAATATAGCACACTGTTAATAGTCAAACAAACGTATCCTCTAAACCTATTAAGAAATATAAGAACCGCGTATCTTATCCATAAAAAAACAAAGTTGTATCATCAACAAACTACTGATTTTAGTTTTGGTTTTCCGAAAATTCAAAGTAATGATAAAGATGTAATTGTTATGATAATTGGTGAAAGTGCACGGGCAATGAGTTTTGGAAAGAATAATACATCCACTTCTACAACCCCATATCTAGATGAAAGGAAAAATGTAATTTCTTTCAAAAATGTTTTCACTCCTTACAGTTCAACTTCAAGTAGTCTACCATTTTCTTTATCAAGGGTTGAAGCCAAAAACTGGAAAAATGACATGTATAATGAAAAAAGTATAATTTCAGCAATGAGAGAATTGGGATATACTACTTTCTTTATAGATAATCAAGAACTAAATAATGGATTGATCGATTTTTATAAACTTGAGTCAGATCATTATATTAAAAGTAATAAACTGAGATCTTATGATGAGGTTTTACTGCCAATTTTAGATAGTGTATTAACTAATAATACTTCAAATAAAAAATTTATAGTATTACATAGTTATGGGTCGCATTACAATTATACGAGTCGTTACCCTAGGAGTATGGCATATTATAAACCAGACCATTTTAAATCATACAAAATTGAAAATAAAAAAGCCATTAAGAATGCTTACAATAATTCTATACGTTATACTGATTATTTTTTAGATCAAGTTATATCTCATTTAGAGGGAATGAATAGCGGTCTTTTATATTTTTCAGATCATGGAGAAAATGTGTATGATAATGAGGATGGTTTAATTTTTCACGGGTACTCAAAGCCTAATATGTATACCTTAAATATTCCGTTGATTGTATGGCTTTCAGATTCTAAAAAATTGAAATCCCCAGAAATTTTAAAAAATGTAAATTTTAATATTAATAAAAGGATATCAACAAAGTCTATTTTTAGTTCAGTTTTAAACTTAACTCTTTTAGATACAGCCTATTACCAACAGAAGAAAAGTGTTTTTAATAAAAAATTAAAAACTGAAAAATACAGATACTATTTTGATGAATTAAATAATATAATTCCAATTGAATAATTTATGAAGAGTATTTGTTTTGGCATATCTAAGAATGATACGGTTTTTTTAAAAGGATTAGCAATACTATTGATAACATTACACAATATAATCCATCGGTTACCTGAAATGCCAGTTGAAAATGAATTTTCTTTTCATGAAGGGGGAGGTCAAGTTTTTTTCACATCTTTATTTTTTAAATATCCATTTGATTACTTTTTTTCATTTCTAGGGCATTATGGCGTTCAAATGTTTATTTTTTTATCTGCCTATGCGTTTTATTTAAAGAAAGATGAAATTTTAACCTCAAAGTTCTGGGAGTTTTTTTTTGTAAGATATAAGGCTATCTTAATTCCTTTTTCAATAGGAATTATAACAGTATCATTATTAAATGTTTTATTGAGGGTCTTTATATACCCTGACACCCATTTAGTAACAATTTTGAATAGTTTTTTTGGTGCCTATATTGGAGGTGTATTACATTTATTAATGCTACATCCATTTTTACCGGATGCTTTTCCAGGAGGTTTAGGCCCTTGGTGGTTTATCTCATTTATTTTACAATTTTATTTAATATTACCCTTGCTAATCAAAGTAAATATAACTTTAAAAAATACAGTTGTCATAATATTTTTTTCGATTTTAGGGAGTTTTGTAATTAGTAATGCCTTGCCTGAATTTAAATTATATTATACAGTTTTCGGACATTTTCCAGAAATTTTTTTAGGGTTCTATTCTGCTAAATATTTAAACAATTATAAACTGGATCTTAAATCAAGTCTAATGCTTTTTTTAACTTCATTCTTTATATTATTAGTTTGTAATTCTAATTCATATTTGTGGTATTTCGCTAACATTCCAGCTATAATTAGTTTTTATATTTTATTCAAATTCATATATTTAATACCAATTAGTTTTTTAAAAAAAAGTATTTTTTTTATAGGTAAGATTTCCATGTATATATTTATTTTAAATGGAATTACTAGAGAGTTTTTTATTTTTTTTATAAAGGCTTATCCTAATAATAGTTTTATATATGTAATTTGTCTTGTACTGTATTTAGGGTCTACTATTATGTTATCCTATTTTTTATTTAAAATTCAGTCGAGTTTATCACAAAAAATAAAATTCAAAGTTAACTATCCTAAAAAGAGGTAGTAGTATAAAGTTTATTAAACCGAACATCTTGAAAAAACAAATATTTATGAACTTAATCAGATAGAATTAATCTGTTATTTTTCAACTTTGGTCAAAAAGAGTGTAGTCTCAATTAATGATGATTATGCTATTGTTAGCAAAAAATACAGAATAAATATTTCTCACGGTAATTACCGTATTGGTAACTTTTTTTATATCTTTGTCGTATATTTTAAAGTTAATGAGAGTTTTTTCAAAAAAAATACTTCGAGAATTTTGGGTAAAACACAATGATTCTGAAGAACAACTTAAAACGTGGTACAATGAAGCCTTAAAGGCTAAATGGAAAAACCCTTCGGACATTAAAGCAGAATATGTTAAAGCAAGTATTTTAAAAGGAGGGAGAGTTGTCTTTAATATTTGTGGCAATAAATACCGATTAATTGTTGAAATCAATTACGAAAGACAATGGAATTTTATCCGATTTATTGGCACACACACTGAATATGATAAAATTAATGCAGAAAAAATCTAATGATTATGGAAATTAAAGTAATTAAAACAGAAGAAGATTACAATTCAACCTTGAAAAGGTTTGAGGAAATTTTTCATGCGCCTATAGACTCTAAAGAAGGTGATGAGGCAGAATTATTATCGATTCTTATAGAGAGATATGAAGAGGAACATTATCCTATTGAAGCACCCGATCCAATCGAAGCAATTAAATTCAGAATGGAGCAAATGGAAATGTCAAATAAAGAACTTGCTAAAATAATTGGATACAAAAGTAGAGTTTCTGAAATATTCAGCAGAAAAAGAAAATTGACATTAAATATGATTAGGAACTTACACGAAAAAATGAACATTCCATACGAATCCTTAATCGGAAACTATTAATAGTACATTTTGCTAACTAATATTCCTGAAGATGTAATTGAAAGAAGATACTTAAAAGGAATTTTATGTCGGAGAAAGATAAACAGTTAGAATTAAAAGATAAAATTGTAAAAGGACTTAAAAAAGTGTACGAAAAACGTATCATATTTAAAAAGGATAAAAATAGCGAACTTGTAATTATGCAAGGAGGTAAAATAGTAAAAATCAAACCTTAACAAAACACACTGTATTTTTGT
>JAGLDM010000267.1 GCA_023145595.1 Flavobacteriaceae bacterium
GCTGAGATCATACCCATTGAACCTAGAACAGATAATGCTGTTTAGGAAGGCGAAAATCGCCATTTGTAAAACTATTTAATTATTCAAAATACCGAGTAATTACCTCTTTTTATTCGTTTTAAATTTATTTAAAATGAAAAAAATATCACTTATTTTTTTAATGCTTTGTGCAACAATTCTGAATGCACAAGAAGAAACAAAAAAGGACAGCATCGTCATTGATGACGTTTTAGATGAGGTTATTGTACAAGCTCTCCGCGTTAAAGAAGATGCTCCAGTGACACACTCAAACTTAACAAAAGAAGAAATTTCTAAACGAAATTTAGGTCAGGATATTCCGATTCTTATGAACTTTATGCCTAATGTTATTACGACATCAGATGCTGGTGCAGGTGTTGGTTATACCGGAATTCGGGTACGTGGTAGTGATGCTACCCGTGTAAACGTAACCATCAACGGTATTCCATATAATGACTCAGAATCTATGGGGACGTATTGGGTAAACATGCCAGATTTTTCATCATCTGTTGAAAATTTGCAATTACAACGTGGTGTTGGAACCTCTACCAATGGGGCTGGTGCTTTTGGTGCTAGTTTAAATATTTTAACAGATGTATCGGCTCAAAAACCATCCGCAGAAATATCTACTTCTGCAGGTTCTTTTAATACTTTTAAGAATAATGTAAAGTTTAATACCGGTCGTCTTAATGATCATATAGAATTATCGGGGAGACTTTCTACCATAAAATCTGATGGTTATGTAGATAGAGCAAGTTCCGATCTAAAATCTTACTTTCTACAAGCGGCCTATATAGATGACAATACTTTAATTAAGGCATTGGCTTTTGGTGGGGCTGAAGAAACATATCAATCTTGGTACGGAGTTACTGCTAAAGAACTGAAGACTGATAGAACTAAAAACCATTACACTTATGATAATGAGGTAGATCATTATAATCAAGATCATTATCAGTTACATTGGAATCAGAAATACAATAATTATTGGTCATCAAATATTGCTGTTCATTATACGTACGGACGCGGATATTACGAGCAGTATAAAGAAGACGAAGACTTTGCAGATTATGGGTTTGACGAAATTAATATTGGTGGAAATGTAATTAACACCACAGATCTCATCCGAAGAAAATGGCTAGATAATGATTTTTACGGAACAACATTCTCTTTATTATATGCTAATAATGAAGATTTGGACATCACCTTAGGAGGTGCTTACAACAAATATGAGGGTGACCATTTTGGTGAAGTGATTTGGGCTAGGTATGCAAGTAATAGTGAGATTAGAGATCAATATTATGACGATTACGGAAATAAAACAGATTTCAATGTCTTTGCAAAAGCAAATTACCAATTGAATAACGTTTTTAACCTCTATGGAGATTTACAGATTAGAACTATTAATTATCAAGCAAATGGAGTTGCTGCAAATATTATAGATGACTCGTTTACTTTCTTTAATCCAAAAGCAGGTATGACATATTTGGCTAATGACAACAACCATTTTTATGTGTCTTATGCTAGAGCAAACCGGGAACCTAACAGAACCGATTATGAAAATGGAAGTCCGAAACCAGAACAATTAGATGATTTTGAATTGGGCTGGAGATTGAACAAAACCAATTTCAAAATTAATTCCAATATTTACTTTATGAAATATAAAGATCAATTGGTTTTGACTGGTGAATTAGATGATGTTGGTGCACCAATTAGAGCGAATGTTGGAGATAGTTACCGATTAGGTCTTGAAATTGATGCTGCATTTAAAATTACAAATAAACTAAGCATTCAGCCTAATATTGCCATAAGCACAAATAAAAATGTTGACTATACTACAACCAGCGAAATAGATGGCTCAATAATACAGCATGGTGATACCGACATTGCCTTTTCCCCAAATTTAGTAATCGGTAATTTGCTTAATTACAATCCGATAAAAAATTTAAATCTGACACTATTATCAAAATATGTTGGAGAGCAATACATGTCTAATATTGAATATGAAAAATCTAAACTTGATTCATATTTTATCAATGATTTTAATGTGGTCTATACCATAACACCTAAAAGTATTATAAAAGCAATTGACTTAAATTTATTAGTAAACAATATTTTTAATGTTGAATATGTTTCTAATGGTGCTGATTATGGATATGGTTATATCTATTATTTTCCACAAGCAACCACTAATTTCTTAGTTGGTGCTACTTTTAAGTTTTAGATTCTTTTTTATATAAGTGAGCCTGATGAAATTATTTAACAATTTCATCAGGCTTTTTTATTTGATTTACCCCCTTCTTTCCTTCAGTATATTACGAGTTCTTCAAAGGTTTTGCTTTTAGCAGAACATGAGACTCTTTAAACATCGTCATAAACGCTTCAGAATGTACCGGCCTTTTTTGAGTTCTAATTTTGAAATCGCACCCGAATTTGACTCTCTATAATATTTTGTCAAATTGGTTTCTGTTTTAATCCATGCTTATGACATTTCCTTTATTCACCCATTCTTCAAAACCTCCAGAATAATTATATATTTCTATAAAACCCGCTGCTTTTAGTACTTTTAAAGCGTCCACACTTCTATGCCCTACTCGACAATACACATATACTGGCTTCGATTTATCTAACAACACCGTATTCGCTAAAAATTCGGGGTCACTAATATTTACATTCATCGCATTTTTAATATACCCTTGCGCGTATTCTTCTGGAGTCCTCACATCTACTAACTGCACATCATTTTCCAAAGCAGCCATCTCCAAAGTCGAAATATCCAATATCTCCTCCTTTACAACTTCTTCACTGGTTCCTGGTATTGATTTTTTGTCGTCCTTTTTACAAGCAGTTAAAGTAACTGCCGTAATAAATATGATTAATACTAATCTAATAATTTTCATTTGTTTCGTTTTAAAATAATTCTCCTGATCTATTTTTCACTCTTCCCAAGTGTTTATAGGCTGCTTCTGTAACCTCTCTCCCTCTTGGAGTTCTCATTATAAAACCTTCTTGAATTAAAAAGGGTTCATATACTTCTTCAATAGTTTCGCTACTCTCACCAACCGCGGTGGCAATGGTTGTAATTCCGACAGGCCCTCCTTTAAATTTGTCAATAATTGTAGTTAAAATTTTATTATCCATTTCATCCAATCCATGCGCATCTACATTGAGTGCTCCTAATGCATATTTTGCAATTTTAATGGATATAGTTCCATCTCCCTTTATCTGAGCGAAATCACGAACTCTACGCAACAAAGCATTTGCAATACGAGGTGTTCCCCTACTTCTACCTGCAATTTCTATTGCAGCTTCCATAGATATTGGCGCGCCCAAAATAAGTGCACTACGTTGTACGATGGTCGTTAATAATTCTGTTTTATAATATTGTAACCTGCTGCTAATTCCGAATCTCGCACGCATAGGCGCAGTCAATAACCCAGATCGAGTAGTGGCTCCTACCAAAGTAAATGGTTCTAAATCTATTTGAACAGATCTGGCATTTGGTCCAGATTCAATCATAATATCTATCCGAAAATCTTCCATCGCAGAATACAAATATTCTTCTACAATCGGACTCAGCCTGTGAATTTCATCAATAAACAATACGTCTCTCGGGCTCAAATTTGTTAACAATCCCGCTAAATCTCCAGGCTTATCTAATACAGGACCAGAGGTTATTTTAATTCCGGCGTCTAACTCATTTGCTAAAATATGTGCCAACGTTGTTTTTCCTAACCCAGGAGGACCGTGAAACAATGTATGGTCTAAGGCTTCCCCTCGTTGATTTGCAGCCTCAACAAATATTTTTAAATTTTCTAAAATTTGTTCTTGACCTGTAAAATCATCAAATGAAAGTGGGCGTAATTTCCTCTCCACATCCATTTCGTCTGGAGTGAAATCGGTGTTTTCTGGGTTCAAATTTTCGTTCATTTATTTTTATCGTCAAAAGTTGTACGAAGATATAAAAAATTCGGGATGCACATTCAATCCTAAGCGAGTAGATTTTATTCAAAAAAAACTTTCTAAAATCTAAGCAGAATGCAAAACAGCTGTCCTAATAGACAATTTACAAATAATTAAACCTGATAAAACAATTACAGATGTAATAGTTCAAATCGTTTCTAATTTGTGACTACCTACAT
>JAGLDM010000268.1 GCA_023145595.1 Flavobacteriaceae bacterium
TCTAGTTCAGGAAGGAGGTAGAAACTAATATCATTTAAAACTTTTTAAAATGAAAAAATTATTTTTTTTAACCGTATTTATATGTTCAATAAGTTTGTATTCGCAGTCCCTAGGTTATAATGATGTAGGTGTTCTTCTTACAGATGATTTTAATTCTGGAACCGCTAGATATAGAGCAATGGGAGGTGCGTTTGGTGCTTTAGGAGGCGATATGAGCGCAACGGCAGTTAATCCAGCAGGTGCTGCCGTATTTTTGAGGAGTGAGTTTTCAGCAACTTTTAATTTTAGAGAAGCAACTATTCAGTCAACTTATTATGGAGAGAATAGTTTGGCTAAGATAGATTATAATAATTTTTCTCAAGCAGGTGGTGTTTTTGTTTTTGAAAGCGGTGGGTCTAGTTGGGGTAAAACAGCGATTGGCTTTAACTACTCTGTGGCAAATGATTTTAATAGTCGTTGGATTGCTCAAGGTAATAGTAATACCCCAACCTTTAGATTTGATGATGATGGCAAGGAATACATGTTTTCTGACGGGCAATATTTCGATAATTATACAGCAGGTAGAAATGATAAATACACGTTTTCATTTGCATCACAATATTCAGACAAATTGTATGTAGGAGCCGCTTTTACAACAAATGATGTTAGTTTTTATCAATCGGTATATTTAGAGGAAGACAATCATGACGGTATGGGAAATTCGCTTTTAGGTAGTTTAGATCAAGAATTAACTACGTATGGAACAGGATATTCTTTTAATGTTGGTATCATTTCTAAACCTGTAGATAATATTCGATTCGGATTGGCATATCAATCTCCTATATGGTATGATTTGTACGAAGAGTTCTATAATTCCGAAGAAGGAAGTGGTTTAAACGGTTTTGGGTATTCAATGCGGTCTCCGAGTAAGTTTACGGGGAGTATGGCGTTGGTTTTTAATCAGTTTGGTTTGATTAGTGCCGATTATGTTTATAGAGATTATAGTAATATTACCTTAAGTCCTAGTTTTGATTTTGATGAAGAAAATAGAAATTTTGCAACAGATTATAAGGGCACTTCCGAATTAAGATTAGGAACTGAATGGCGTTTAAGAAAATTAAGTTTGCGAGGCGGTGCATATTATCAGCAAAGTCCATTTGAAGATGCTCCGGATGGAAGTGAATATTATGGATATTCTGCTGGTATAGGGTTGAATTTGGGCACTGTTAAGTTTGATGTTTCTTATGAACAATCTAGGCAGTCGAGCACTTATAATTTTTATCCGCAACCTGAATATAATATTGAATCTGCAAATTTACAGAAAGACAATTCAATTGTTACAGCTACTGTCATTTTTAGTATGTAATATAGGGGAAGATTCTTATAGGTAAAAGTAGGAAGACCTCTTTTTTTGGCACCATTACCTTTTTTTTAAGATGTTTTTTGGGGAGTGAAAATCAGAATTTGATTTAGGATAAAAATATCAAATACCTTCTGTATAGATTTAGTACCTTTGCATAAAATTATTTTTAGATGAAAAAAATATCAGTTTCATTGCAAAGCACTAAAAATCCTTCGATTTTAAAATTTGTTCATGACGACTCAATAACAAATGGGAGCTATGAATTTAAAAATATTGATGAAGCAAAAAACGCACCATTAGCACAGCAGTTGTTTTACCTGCCGTTTGTTAAAAAGGTGTATATCACAGCAAATTTTTTAGCTATTGAAAAATACGATATTATTGAATGGCATGCGGTAGAGGAAGAGGTGCGAGTTCAGATTGAAAATTATTTGAACGGTGGTGGAGCACTTATTGAATCGAATGAAAAATCTACAGTAAAAATTGCTATAGAAATATATGCAGAGTCGACTCCGAACCCTTCGGTTATGAAATTTGTTTCTAATAAAAGACTAGTTTCTCAAAGTTTTGAATTTAAAAATATTGATGCAGCAAAAGACGCTCCTATCGCAGTAGAATTATTTAAATTTCCATTTGTGAGCGAAGTTTTCTTATCAGAAAATTATATTTCTATTACAAAATTTGATGTTGCCGAATGGTCCGATATAGGTCAAGAAATAAGAAATTTTATAAGAACTTATATTTCTGAAGGAAATACGATAGTTTCTGAAAAAGCCAAGCCGATAGAAAACAAGCAAGCACAAGCAAGTAATCAAAAATTAGATGATATCTCACTTCAAATTATTAGTATTTTGGATGAGTATGTAAGGCCTGCAGTTGCTTCTGATGGTGGCAATATTCAGTTTGTCTCGTATGAGCCAGATTCAAAAAATGTAAACGTTGTTTTACAAGGAGCTTGTAGCGGTTGTCCTTCATCTACACTTACTTTAAAAAGCGGAATAGAATCTATGTTAAAGCAAATGATACCAGATAAAATAGAAAGTGTTGTTGCTATAAACGGTTAAATTATGTCAGAAAATATAACTCCTTACAAAGATTCTAATCTCGGAAAAAAAGAGCAGGTTGCTCAGATGTTTGATACAATTTCAGGGAATTATGACGGGCTTAACCGTATGATCTCTTTTGGTATTGATGTGAAATGGCGAAAGAAAGTATTGGCTATTGTAAAGAACAGCAAGGCAAATTCTATTTTAGATATTGCGACAGGAACAGGAGATCTTGCTATAAGTTTTGCAAAAAATACGGATGCTAACATTATTAAGGGTTTAGATATATCTGAGGGGATGTTGAATGTAGGAAAAGAGAAAATTTTAAAAGAGGGGTTGTCGGATAAAATTGAAATGATTTTAGGTGATTCTGAAAACTTACCTTTTGAAGATGAAAGTTTTGACGCTATTTCTGTTGCGTTTGGGGTTCGAAATTTTGAAAACCTAGAAAAGGGTTTATCAGAAATCCTAAGAGTTTTAAAACCTAAAGGAACTTTTGTAGTTCTTGAAACATCGGTGCCAATTAAGAGTCCGTATAAACAATTATATCAATTTCATAGTACAAAAATACTTCCATTAATAGGAAAGTTGTTTTCAAAAGAAGAATCTGCTTATTCATATTTGTCAAAATCAGCCTCTAATTTCCCTTATGGAGAAGCCTTCAACAATATTTTACAAAAAACGGGGTTTATAGAAGTGATTAATAAGCCGCAAACTTTAGGAGTAGTAACAATATATACAGCCACCAAATAAGATGAATAAAATACTTTTCTTTTTTATCTCTATAAATTTATTATTATCTGTTCATGTTTTTGGGCAGAAAGAGGTTATTGAATATCAAACAGGATTTGACAATAAGCCATTTCATTTTGGATATTATTTAGGAGTGAATAATAAAGGGTTTGAAATTAGTTATACCGACTATACCGACCCGGAAACTTATGTAGAGGTAGAGTCAGATTTAGGATTTAATATTGGGGTTATTGCTGGGTGGAGAATTCATAATAATATAACTTTGAGGTTAGAGCCAGGTGTGTCTAGTAGTACGAGAAAATTAGCTTTCACGAATATACCAGGAGGGGAGAGAGATAGTATTAGGGAGGCAGGAGGTCTTTATTTAAGGGTTCCTCTAATGCTCAAGGTAAGTACAAACCGAATGGGAAATATGAGACCTTATATTCTTGGAGGTGCATCTTATGATTATAATTTCTCAAGCAATGAGAATAATGTTGACGATAATTCTAATGGTGAGTTTAGAATGACGAGTCACAATTTCTCGTACGAAGTAGGTTTTGGGATAGATTTTTATATGTATTACTTTATATTCTCTCCATCAATACGCGGTGTATTTGCTATCAATAATGAATTGGTGCCGGATAACAACGACCCAAGTCAATGGACTGGGCCTATAGATCAATTAAAGACAAGAGGTGTTTTCTTAAACCTTGCATTCCATTAAGTTCTACAAAACTCGCTTAATAATATAGCTGTTGCTGTTGCAACGTTTAAACTCTCTGTAAGTTGCTCGTTTCCGAATCTTGGAATATTTAACTGGTTCTTAATCAGTTTTTGAATGGGTTCGCTTATTCCGTTAGCCTCATTACCCATAACGAGTAATGCTTTTTTAGGAAGTGCTGTTTTATATACATTTTCCCCATGTATGAGTGCTGCATAAACAGGTAACTTAGAGTTTTTAATAAAAGAATCTAAATTACAATAGTGGATATCTACCCTCGTTAAGGATCCCATAGTAGCTTGCGTAACTTTAGGATTGTAACAATCTACAGTGTCTTTAGAGCAGATGAGTTGTTTAATGCCAAACCAATCACACAATCTTATAATAGTTCCCAAATTTCCAGGGTCGTTTATTCCATCTAAAATCAATGAAAAAACAGTGTTTTTTGGTTCAAGATACGTTGGTATTTTAAAAAGGGCGATGGCTTTATTCGGAGAACTTAAATTGCTGATTTTATTTAATTCGGAGTCAGTAATTTCTTCAAATTTTGAATACTCAATAGCGTGTTTAAAGTCAATAGTGCAATATAATTTTTCTAATTCAAAATTTGAATTCAAAAATTCATTGACCCCTTTTACTCCTTCAACAACAAATAAATTGTTTTGCAGTCGATGTTTTTTTACACCTAAACTTTTTATTAACTTTATTCCGTTTTTAGTTAACATAAGAAATCGTTATTTTTGAGCAAATTTAAACTCTTATTTGTTGAAAAACAATTCTATAATAGTATTCATATTTTTTGGGGTTTCTTTACTTATATTTTCCTCGTGTAGTGTTGTGAAACATTTAGGTGATGATGAGTATTTACTTAAAAAAAACAGTATTAAAGTAAATAGTAAAAAGAGCCTTGATGATAATATGAGTGCTTATCTGCTTCAACGGCCTAACACTAGGGTTTTAGAAATGCCAATTTCATTGAGTTTTTATAACTTGGGAGATCGGGGTTTTATTGATTCTTATGACGTTTGGAAAGATTCCTTCCCGAAGAAAGAAAGAAGATTTTCTAAATTGTTTTCTGAGAAACAATCTAGAGGGTATCGTAATTTCAAATCAAATACGAATCAATGGTATTTTAAGAAAGGGGAGGCACCCGTAATTTTAGATTCAATTAAAACCAATCAAACAGTAGCAAACCTTGAAGCATATTTTAAGAGCCAAGGGTTTTTTAGAGCAACCGTTGATTATTCCGAAGAACTTTTGAAAAATAAAAGGGCAACCGTAGAATATAATATAACTTCTGGAGCGGCTTATGTACTAGATAGCCTTTCTTACAATATTAGTTCTCAAATTTTAGACACCCTTTATGAGGCGAATAAAGACGCTTCCTTTCTGATAAAAGGAGAGCAATACCGATATCAATATTTTGAAAATGAAGCAGATCGAGTTTTTAAATTGTATCGAAATTCTGGAATTTACCATTTTAATAGAAATTCAATAGATTTTGATGTTGATACTACTATGAATAATTACTCTGCCAATGTGAAATTGAATATTGATGACAGATTAATTCAAGAAAATGACAGTTTGTATTCAACCCCTTATAGGGTTCAAAAAATTTCCAAAATAGATATTTATACAGATTATTCTTTTGCTAAAAAAAATCAGCCTTATTCTAAATCTGAAGAATACAATAGTTATACCTTTTATGCACATGATAAACTAAGGTTTAATTCCAGACTGCTGGCTAATAGTTTGTTTATTTATAAAGATAGTATTTATAGGGACATTGATAGAGATTACACCAGAAACAGTTTAAGAACGCTAAAGAATTTCAAATTAGTTGAGATAAAATACACCGAGATTAATGAAGATAGTTTAGAGGTTAAAATAAATTTAACTCCTTATCAAAAATTTTCATTAGCTATAAAGAATGAGTTGACACATTCTAACATTAAGCAAATGGGAGTTTCAGGAAAACTTTCTGTATTAACAAAAAATGTTTTTCGAGGAGCAGAAATATTAGATGTTTCTGTTCAGGGTTCTTTTTTTAATTCAACTGATGTGGCAGATCAGGAGCAGAATATATTTTTCAATGCGTGGGAATTTGGTGCCGATGTATCTCTAGAAATACCGAGAATATTCTTCCCTCTTAAAACCTCAGGTATCATCCCAAAACATATGACGCCAAGAACGGATATATCACTGGGAACTAGTTTTCAAAAAAACATTGGGCTAGACAAGCAGCTTTTCACAAGTATCTTAGGTTATAATTGGCAGTCGAATAGAAAAACGGGGCACAGGTTTGAATTAATTAATACGCAATATATTAAGAATTTAAATCCAGAATCATATTTTAATATTTACACTTCGGAATATGTTGGTTTAGTTGACGTAGCAGATAATATTTCAGATACAACTCCTATTCCTCCAGAATATTATGATGTCAATGGTGATTTAATACCGTTGCCCTTTATGGATTATGTGTTGGATCCAGCAAATAATTTTGAAAACACAAACCCTCAGGAATATGAAGATACTCAAAATATCAATAAACGATATGATATTTTAACTGAGAATGTTTTAATTCCGAGTATTTCCTATCAATACACATACAATACGAGAGAAAATTTTAAAGATAGAACTTTCTATTATTTTAGAGGCAGAGTAGCCTTAGCCGGAGGGATGTCTACTTTTCTTGGTGTAGATGCTGCTAATGGAGATCATAAAGAAATTGCCGGGCTGCCAATTGCACAATACCTAAAATTAGATTTAGAATATAAGAAGTTTTGGGGGCTTTCAAATGAGAGAACTCTAGCGTATAGAAGTTTTTTAGGAATTGCAATGCCTTATGGAAAATCTTCAAGTATTCCATTTAATAGAAGTTATTTTATTGGAGGAGCGAACGATTTACGGGCTTGGAAAATTTATGATTTAGGACCAGGGTCATCAGATAATAATTTAGAATACAATGTGGGAACATTAAAGTTTTTGACAAGTTTAGAATATAGGTTTGATATAATTAATAGCCTCAAAGGAGCCATTTTTGCTGATGCAGGGAATATTTGGGATATTACAGGCTCCGATTTAACAGATAAAGAAGGGCGGTTTAAAGGATTCGATTCATTAAAAGAGATCGCCTTAGGAACAGGCTTCGGAGTTCGATATGATTTTAGTTTTCTTATAGTGCGGTTTGATATGGGATTCAAAACATATGAACCCTATCTTAAAGGTGGAGATAAATGGTTTTCTAATTATAACTTTGGACATTCTGTCTTTAATTTTGGAATTAATTATCCGTTTTAAGGTATTCACAATTTTTTATAAATTTGACAGAACAATCCTATTATGAGCGGTAAATAAATAAGAATTTGTTATATTTGCACCTCAAATTAAATACAAAAATTATGAGTTACAATATTAAACCTGGAGTAGCTACAGGAAACGACGTTCAAGAAATTTTTAAACTTGCAAAAGCAAAGAAATTTGCAATCCCGGGTGTAAATGTAATTGGTTCAAATACAATTAATGCTGTTATAGAAACGGCAAAAGAATTAAACTCTCCAGTGATTGTTCAATTTTCTAATGGAGGAGCAGTTTTTAATGCAGGGAAAGGATTATCTAACGAAGGACAAAAAGCAGCTATTGCTGGTGGAATTGCAGGGGCAAAACACGTACATGTTATGGCAGAGGCTTACGGAGTTCCTGTGATTTTACATACAGATCATTGTGCAAAGAAATTATTGCCTTGGATTGACGGTTTGTTAGATGCAGGTGAAAAACACTTTGAAGAAACAGGAAAGCCTTTGTATAGCTCTCATATGATAGATTTATCTGAAGAGCCTTTAGAAGAAAATATTGAATTATGTAAGACTTATTTAGCTCGTATGAGTAAAATGGGAATGACTTTAGAAATTGAATTAGGAATTACTGGAGGTGAAGAAGATGGTGTAGATAATTCTGATGTGGATGTTTCTAAATTATATACACAAC
>JAGLDM010000269.1 GCA_023145595.1 Flavobacteriaceae bacterium
ACGGGTTCTATTTTTTCTTTCATATTAAAATATTGATCTTTTATTTCGATATGAACCAATTCTGAACCCAACTTTTCATTCATTTCTTGTGTAATTTGTTGAATCTGTTTTTTTCGATTTTGGAATAACTTCATATCATGATCACGAATGATGTATTCTAAGGTTGTTTTCTCAACTTCGCCATTCATTGTGTGTAAATGGAAAAATCCTTCATAACCTTCTGTTTCTTGCGGAATTTCATTTTGAGGTAAACTCGCTATAAACTCATTGGCAATCAGTGTTGAGTTAATCATTTTTCCTTTAGCATATCCAGGATGTACAATTTTTCCGTTGATGGTTACAATTGCACCTGCGGCATTAAAATTTTCATATTCCAATTCACCTACCTGACTGCCATCCATGGTATAAGCCCACTCGGCACCAAATTTTTCTACATCAAATAAATGAGCACCTTTTCCAACTTCTTCATCTGGAGTGAATCCAATTCTAATTTTACCATGTTTAATTTCAGGATGCTGAATTAAATATTCCATAGCAGAAACAATTTCCGTAATTCCAGCTTTGTCATCAGCTCCCAAAAGGGTAGTGCCATCTGTTGTAATTAAGGTTTGCCCTTTGTATAGTAAGAGATCATCAAAATAATCGGGAGATAAAATAATATTTTCTTCTTTACTTAGAATAATGTCTTTTCCATCATAATTTTCAATAATCTGAGGATTTACATTGGTGCCAGAATAATCAGGACTTGTATCGATATGAGCTATAAACCCGATGGTAGGCACCTTATGGTTAACATTAGAAGGGAGTGTTGCCATAATGTAGCAATTGTCATCTAGAGTAACGTCTTGCAATCCAATTTCTGTTAATTCTTTAACGAGTAAATGTGCAAGGTTCCATTGCTTTTTAGTGCTTGGAAATTCTGAATTATTTGGGTCTGATTGTGTGTCAATTGTTATATAACTAATAAAACGGTCTATTATCTGTTGCATTTTTTTGCTGTATATAAATTAATATGTGTAGTAAAAATAGTTATTCTAAATCCGCTTGTTGAAACTTTGCAGATTTATTTTAAGTCGATTTAATTTGAGTTATTTATTTAATAATTTCAACACTATTAATAATTTTCAACGCTTCGCAAAGCCGTTCATCAACCAAATCGTCTCCATATATTTCTGTTTTAAACTCTAAATAATCTCCTTCAGAAGTTTTAATGAATAAATTAAAAATATGATAGGTGAAGTTTTCTTTAATTCCTTTAGAGACGTTCCAGTAACAAGGTAGATCTTTAAATTGTTCTAGATTAGACTTTACTATTGAATAACTGCTCGTATCAAGTAAGGATTTTTCAAATGAGTCATTTAATTCCAAACCGCCATTTTTCCATGCTACATCTAAAATAAAAGAAGCAGTCAACTCTTTTATGGTATCTGCCATAAATATCGAAGATTGGTAGTCGTCATAGTATAACTGGTACTTCCATGTTTTAGGGATGTCAATTTTAAAATTTTTATGAATGTCTTTTCTTTCAAAAGTATTAGAAAATAGACTTAGTGTTGAGCAGTTTAATTCTTCTTGTAGAGACAGTTTTTTGGTGCAACTAGAAAAAGAAATCATTAAAATTAAAAACAAGGTAAAATTGATTTTCATATCGTACATTTATATTAAAATATTTTCAAATATAACAA
>JAGLDM010000027.1 GCA_023145595.1 Flavobacteriaceae bacterium
GTATTGGTTGCAAGAAATGAAATTAAGTTGCAAGAAATTGCCAAAAGTCTTGAAAAAGAATACGGCATACGAGTAACAATCTTACCTTTTGATTTATCGAAAACGAATAGTGCTAGTAAACTGCATTCTGAAGTTAAAGCCCTAAAAATTCAAATAGATGTTTTAGTCAATAATGCGGGCTTTGGTATTTATGGAAACTTTGTTGATGGTGAATTGAAAACAACAACTGAGATGATAAATTTGAATATTACAACACTAACCGAATTGACCCTTTTGTTTGTAAAGGAAATGAAAAAAAGGGATAGTGGTAAAATTTTGAATATTTCATCAACGTCATCTTTTCAGCCAGTTCCAAAATTTGCAGTTTACGGAGCAACAAAATCATATGAATTGAATTTCACAGAAGCCTTGCGTTATGAATTAAAAGGAACCAATGTTTCGGCAAGTGTTCTTTGTCCAGGTGCGACTGCAACAGGTTTTGAAGAATCGGCAGATATGGGAAACTCTAAACTTTTCAAAAAAGGTGTAATGACAGCGAAAGAAGTTGCAGAAATCGGATACAAAGGTTTAATGAAAAATAAAATGACAATCATTCCTGGACTTAAAAATAGATTTAAGGCAATACTTTCAGGTATAATACTTTCAAGGAGATTAGTCGTTCGGATTTCAGATAAAATGTTATAAAATCGAAGGCGAACAAAGTGTACAAATAAAGACGAGGAAAAGAACAATTAACTTAATAAAAGATATTATGACAATAGAAGAAGTAAAAGAAAAGGCATTTGCAATGCCAATAACCAATCCCGCATATAATAAGGCGGATATTCGTTTTGTGAATCGTGAAATGATTATCATAGCATACAAAACGGATATAGAAATATTGAAGAAAATTGTTCCAGAGCCTTTATTACCTGCTAGTGACATAGTTCTATATGAATGGATTCGGATGCCTGATTCTTCAGGGCTAGGCTCGTATATGGAGTCAGGACAGGTTATCCCTGTTACTTACAAGGGGAAACCGGGTAGTTATACACACTCTATGTACTTGGATAATTTGCCTGGTATTATTGCTGGTAGAGAGGTAATGGGTTTTCCTAAAGTGTGGGGAACTCCACGATTGGACTTAAGAGATGAATGTTTTGTTGGTGCTTTGGATTATAGCGGAGTTCGGGTTGCCACCGGTACTATGGCATATAAGCAATCAGAGTTACCTCTTGAAATTGTAAGCAAGGGATTTGAAACGCCTAATTTTGTCCTTAAATCTATACCTCACGTAGACGGAACTCCTAGAATTCTAGAATTGGTTCGTTTTTCTCCTATCAATGTAAAAGTAAAAGGGGCATGGGCAGGTTCTGCATCCCTCGAATTACATCCGCATTGCATGGCTCCAGTATCGCAATTACCAGTAAAAGAGGTTGTTGGCGGAACTCACATACTTGCTGATATGACACTTACAGCAGGTGAAGTAGTGCACGATTACTTAGCTGATGAGTAAAAATTTATGAGAATAAGTAGTAGTTAGAAAAAAACAAAAAGAATATATAATAAACACTTTAAAAGAATAGAATAATGAAAAAAAACAATGAAAAAATGGGAATCAAAGGACAAGTTGCTATCATTACTGGTAGTGCCAGCGGTATTGGTAAGGCAATTGCGGAACGGTATGCTATGGGCGGAGCAAAGGTTGTTATTGCCGACTTTAATTTAGAGATTGCGACAGCAGTTGCTGAAGAAATCAAGGCGACTGGTGCAGAAGCCATGGCTATCAGGATGGATGTTAGTTCTGAAAAAGAGGTAAATGCGGGTGTTGAAGCTGTGGTGAAGGCTTACGGCGGTATAGATATCCTTGTTGCTAATGCGGGTATACAAATAGTCCACCCAATCGGAGAGTTCAGTCTAGAAGATTGGCATAAGGTTCTCGGTGTTAATCTGGATGGGGCGTTTATTACTGCGCGTGCTTGCATGAAACATATGTACTTAGCAAAACGTGGCAGCATCATTTTCACAGGTTCCGTTCACTCCAAGGCAGCGTCTCCGCTTAAATCAGCTTACGTGGCTGCAAAGCACGGCGTGCTAGGGCTTGCTAGAACTATAGCTAAGGAAGGATTGTCTCATGGAGTTCGCTCCAATGTTATTTGTCCAGGTCTTGTAATGACTCCACTAATTGAGATGCAGATTCCAGTACAAGCAAAAATGCTCGGTATCTCTGAGGATGATGTGAAAAATAAAGTTTTGCGTATGGCGGACACAGAGGGAATGGTAGCAACACTCGAAGATGTTGCCGAAGTGGCTTATTTTTTCGCCGCGATGCCTACGAATTGTCTAACAGGACAGTCTATAGATGTTAACTATGGCCTGTTGTGTAGTTAATAATTGACTCATAAAATGACCTTTCACCAGGTATTTGTTATACTTCCTTAGACTATTTAAATAGGTCAATTTGGAGGTGGTGAAGGAGATCGATCTTAAGTACATTATTCAATATATTTATCTTCATTAATGGACTCTATGAATATGGAGTCCATTGATGAAGATTTTTTAAACTACTTCAATAACAGAAGTACAAATGCTTCTGCGGAGTCATTTAATGCTAAAATAAAAGAGTTTAGAAGGCAATTT
>JAGLDM010000270.1 GCA_023145595.1 Flavobacteriaceae bacterium
CTTGCAATATTGAACTGTTCTACAAAATAATTTGCTACCTGTTTAACTTCTTTGTTATTGGAATTTACAATAACGACTGTTTGTTCATTAAAGGTAAAGTTACCCTTAGTAACCTTTAATTCTAAGGGTTCTGGAATTATATGTATATCAGGATTTGCTTTGGTCTCTTTAAGAGTACAAGACATTCCGAGCACAATAAATAGGAGGGTAGCGCAATAGTTTATTGCAATTCGTATTCTTTTTTTGATGTAAAGTTTCATATAGTATTTACGGTTTTATTAACTTATTTCTTTTCATAGAAATAGGCGCTTGCCAGAAATTCTTATTTTTTAATTTTAGACCTTCACCAAAAAATTGGTGATCCCAATAGGTATCTAATTTAGATGATATAAGGCATTTTCTTTAATTTCGTGTTTTGAAAACTTGGGGCCACTCCAACTTACTTTTAACCCTTTACCACCGCCACATTGAAAAAACCGTACTTTAATTTTATGGAATCCTTTTTTTAATGCTTCGGTTCCGCGTTCTTCAACCATACCGTGATTGGCTTCGTTTTCTATGACCTCTTCATCATTAATGAATAATCGACTACCATCATTTGATTCTAAGTAAAAAGTGTAAATTCCATCGGTTAGAATTTTTATAAAGCCTTCATATTCATATCCAAAGTAGGAATCAACCTTGGCATTTTCAATGGTGAATTTCTTCATAATTCCAGATGAAAGTGGAGCCAAACCATCCATATCTTCAGTAGTTACAAAAAAACGTTCGAAATAATCATACTTCAATCCCTGAGTGACATTCAAATTCTTTATTGATTTTTTGAATGTTGCCTTTTTAAATTCATGTGAAATTGCTACACTTGATTCCATTTCAGGAGAAAAGGATTTAATTTTCAATGTTTTTGAATCTGAAATTATAATCGGATTTTTATATAAATCAGATTTCTTTGTAGGCTCAGATCCATCCAAAGTATATCGGATTTCAGCATTTTCTGTATCACATCCCAAACTAATTTCAGTACTATTCAAAAACAATTGTTCTCCTGATTTGATGTATGGTAATGATGTAATTAATTTTCCGTTTTCTGAATAAGGTCGGTGTTCTTTTGCTGCACCCCAATCTTTATTTGGTTTTGGCCCCATTTCAAAAGTCAAAGTTCCTCCGTTCATGATATCGCCATGACGTAAAAAAGAGTTTTCGTAGGGCTTGCCATTTAGTGTAGCAGACTGAATGTAAATATTAGCCGCAGAAGCATCATTTGCTTTTATTACAAACTGTTTTCCATCCTCCAAATTAATTGTTGATTCTTCAAATAACGGAGAACCAATTACATAAATATCCTGCCCTGGAGCCACAGAATAAAAGCCCATAGCACTTAAAATATACCAAGCAGACATTTGTCCGCAATCATCATTACCAGATAAGCCTCTTGGGGTTGATGAGTGTAATTCTGTTAATATTCGATTTACTAGTTTTTGAGTTTTCCATGCCTCTCCTGCATAATTATATAGATATGCCAAATGATGACTTGGCTCATTTCCTTGCCAATATTGACCTATAGAACCTTCAGGTTCATCTTCTGATTCCAAGGTAAATAATACATCTAACCATTGCGAGAATTTCTCATCGCCTCCAATTGCTGTAATCAACCCTTCTGTATCATGTGGAACAAACATGTATTGATAGGCATTCCCTTCAGAATAAGCAGAATTTTTTAATGGGTCAAAAGGAGTTAACCACTTACGATCCAAAGTTTTTCCTCTGACAAAACCTGAAGACTTATCAAATACATTTTTGTAAAAATGCGCTCTTTGATGGTACCATTTATAATCTTCCTTAGTCCCCATTTCTTTTGCCATTTGAGAAATAGTCCAATCGTTATAACAATACTCCAATGTTTTGGAAACAGATTCTGGTTGTCGGTCGTATGGTAAATAACCTATTTTTTTATAGTATTTCAATCCTAGTCTTTCCATTTTTGCACTTTGCTTCACCGCTTCATAAGCCTTTTCAACATCATAATCACGAATACCTTTTACATAGGCATCTGCAATTACGGGTACGGCATGATATCCAAGCATATCATCTGTGTAGTTGCCGGCCAAAGCCCACATAGGGAGACGTCCTCCATCATCATATTTTTGTAAAAGTGACTGAATAAATTCATTGGTTCTTTTTTGATCGATGATGGTAAATAATGGGTGCAAGGCTCTAAATGTATCCCATAGCGAGAATACCGTATAATTCGTAAACCCTTCTTTACCCTGATGTACTTTTCTATCTATTCCTCGATATTTTCCATCTACATCCATATAAATATCTGGACTCATAGCCGCATGATACATAGAGGTATAAAAGAAAACCTGTTGATCTTTTGTTCCTCCTTCAATTTCTATTTTACC
>JAGLDM010000271.1 GCA_023145595.1 Flavobacteriaceae bacterium
ACTACATTTACTAAGGTGTTTCGATTGCTTGCAACAGAAGTCAATTCGGAATTTTCTAAGTCGCTCCCTAACTCATACTTATCTGCATATTCTTGCGTAAACGGGTTATCCTTATGCTGATTTTGTGCAAAAGATGCCAATGAAAAAAGGAAACTAAATATAACAACTGTATACTTCATAATTTTAATGATTGATTAATGTACTTTACTTACCCGTTTTATCTATTGTTGAGTAACAGTAACGTCTCAAAATTATCACAGATAAATCAGTTTATAAAATTACTACCGTATTAAATAAATAACTCCATTATTTTTGATTAATATACATCAAAATTTAACCGAATACGAGCCAATATTAATGAAATAGCCGATCCACTGGTATATTTTGTTTAGGGAAGTCTTTCGTTTGCCAAGAAACATTTAATAATTTTCCCCCACCTAGTTGAAAATAATTTACTCTAATTTTATGAAATCCCGATTCCAACGACGTTGAAACAGACACTAAGTTTGCCCCATGAGCACCATCATTATCTATTACCTTAATATCATTAATAAACAACGCACTTCCATCATTAGATTCTAAATTAAATGTGTACAAACCATCTTTTGGGATTTCAATATAACCTTCAAAAATATATCCGAAGTTTTCGGGAATCATAGTCATATCTATCGAAAATCGAGCCATAACTCCTGAAGAAACACTCTTATCTTTTGTGAGTTGTTTTGTGTGATGAAATTTTCCTTCGTAATAAGCATATAATAATCCTTGCTCTAATTTTTTATTTATTTTTTGTGAAGGTTGAAATACTTGACTGCCAATTTGTGAAACCACAATCCTACTTGGCGTATTATCTATACTAAAGGCTTGCATCGTTAATAAAGTTAAATTCGTAACAGTAATTGGGTTTTGATATTGCATTCCAGAATCAAAGGCAAATATTTGCCAAGCAGGTACTTCTGACCCGTTTACAACAAGATCTACTGTATAATCATATTTCTCATTCCATTCATTATCCACTTTGTGCTTTCCCAAAACTGCCCATTCCGAAATTGCAAATACCTCTGCAATAGCAGCCCTTCCAAAACCGCCCTCTGGATCATGATTCCCTATAGTATAAATCCACGGACGCTCTAAACTATCAAAGAAATTTACGATGTAAATTGCCAGCATCGAACCAAATGGTTTTTCACCAGTAAAAAGATCTCCTGTAATGGCAATCATATCTGGATTGTGCATTTCTACTAGTTTTTTAATTCGCTGAAAAGTGATAAGATCCTTTCTCCACTTCCCCTCATCGGTACTACCGAGATGCAAATCTGTAACTTGTAAAATAGTTATTGGAGCATTTTTATCTTTGATTAATTCAACCTCAAAATGGTCTGTAGAAAGTTGATTGACCTTTCGTT
>JAGLDM010000272.1 GCA_023145595.1 Flavobacteriaceae bacterium
GTTTCGGGTGAGGCAAATACTAAATCACAAAAAAATAGGTGACCTAATTAAGAGAAACTTGGTTAGAGGTAAAATACTAAAACCAATATGTTATTGTCTATTGTGGGGCTGCCGCAGTCGTGCCTCCTTCGTAGTGACGTTTCCTAAAAAAACTGTTGGGATAAACGGCAAACTGAAGACTAAAAATTAATGCGCATCCAACCAATTAGCACCCATATCCATATCAACCGTTAGTGGAATTGATATTTTATAAGCATTTTCCATTTCATATTTAATGATTGTTTTTAAAATCTCCAATTCATCTTTATGAATATCAAACACCAATTCATCATGTACTTGCAATAACATTTTAGATTTGTAATTCTCTTTTTTAAAGATTTTCTGAATATTAATCATGGCGATTTTAATAATATCTGCCGCCGATCCTTGAATAGGGGCATTTACAGCATTGCGTTCATCCGCAGCACGAACAATCGAATTTGCGGAGTTGATATTTTTTAAATAGCGCCTTCTTCCCAAAAGTGTTTCTACATAACCATGTTCTTGGGCAAAAGTGATTTGATTAGAAATATACGCTTTTAGTGTTGGGTAGGTTTCATAATAAGTGTCAATCAATGCTTTTGCTTCTTTACGAGAAAGATCAGTTTGTTGACTCAATCCAAAAGCAGAAACGCCATAAATAATTCCGAAATTAACCGTTTTTGCATTGCTGCGTTGTTCTCGAGTCACCTCTTCTAATGGGACATCAAATACTTTTGATGCGGTTGCTTTATGAATATCCTCACCATTAATAAAGGAAGTTTTCATCACTTCATCACCACTCAATTCTGCAATTAAACGTAATTCTATTTGTGAGTAATCCGCTGCTAATAAGGTGTAGTTTTCATCTCTAGGCACAAATGCTTTACGCACTTGTCTCCCTCGTTCTGTACGAATCGGAATGTTCTGTAAATTTGGGTTGTTAGAACTTAATCTACCGGTTGCCGCTACTGCCTGACTGTAAGTAGTATGAATTCTCCCCGTGTTTTTATTGATTTCATTTGGGAGCGCATCAACATAGGTGTTCTTGAGTTTTACAAGTCCACGCCATTGCAAAATATTAGCAATAATTTCATGATCTGGCGCAAGGTAGGAGAGTATATCTTCACTGGTTTTATACTGTCCCGTTTTTGTTTTTTTAGGTTTTTCAACCAATTTTAAATGGTCGAATAATACTTCTCCTAATTGCTTGGGAGATGCTAAATTGAATTCAACTTTTGCTTCACCATATATTTTATCTTCTAAGTCTAAAATATCTTTATTTAAATCTTTGGATAGACTTGCAAGAAATTCGGCATCTACATTAATTCCTTCCATTTCCATTTCGGCAAGAACAGATAATACCGGGATTTCAATCTCATTAAAAAGTTTAGTCAGATTGTCTTTTTCTAAATTTTCTTTAAAAATCTCTTTTAATTGAAAAGTAATATCAGCATCTTCAACGGCATATTCTGTTTGGTTTTCGATAGAAGTATCTCGCATCGATTTTTGATTCTTTCCTTTTTTACCAATCAGTGTTTCAATAGAAATTGGTTGATAGTTGAGGTAGGTTTCTGCCAACACATTCATATTATGACGCATATCAGGATTGATCAGGTAATGTGCCAACATGGTGTC
>JAGLDM010000273.1 GCA_023145595.1 Flavobacteriaceae bacterium
AAAAGTTTTGATCTACCATAGAACCAACAATTCCCATTGAAGAATATCCTAAAGATAAATAAGATTTCCCTTTCATTTGAGCAACTGCCAATCCAGATTTTACAAAACGCAAGATTTTTTCTTTTACATCCTCATGAATTTCAGTATCTCCAGTATCTTGAACTTCACGTCCATAAATACTAAAACAAGGCAATCCTTTTTGAGCATATCCTGCTAAAGCTGCAGCCAAATAAACTGCTCCTGGACGTTCGGTTCCATTAAACCCCCAAATAGCTTTAGGAGTGGTAGGATCAGCATCCATTACTTCGGTACCATAGCACCAGGCTGGAGTAACGGTCAAAGAAACCTCAACACCCTCTCTTTTGAATAAATCCTCACACATAGCAGCCTCTGCAACTCCACCAATATTAGTTTCTGCAATCACACATTCTACTTTTTCACCACTTGGAAAACGCAAATTATCTTCAATTAATTTTGCGGCATTTCGTGCCATTTCCATACATTGCTCTTCCAAAGATTCGCGTACGCCTCTTTCCCTTCCGTCAATAACTGGACGGATTCCTACTTTTGGTAATCTACCGATTAATCTGCTACTCATTTTATTATTGTTTTATATTTTGGACTATTTTATTAATTGTTTTTAATCTGAATCAAATCTTTCATGATACTATACATATCTGTTTGTGTACCTTCCACCCCAAATCCGTCATGTAGTTTTTTATAAATCACATATAATTGATCGTAAATCGCGACATTTTCTGTATTTGGATAGTATACTTTATCTAGAACCTTACAGCTTCTATCAGACAATTCGGTATATGAAACTGGCTCGCCTTTTTCTGAAAATGCAGAATGAGCCCCCATTAAAGCAGCACCTAAAGCAACCGTTTCATCAATAGCAGCAATCTTCATTGGCTTGTTGATAATGTCAGCATAGATTTGCATAAATAACGGGTTCTTATGAGTGATTCCTCCGCAATTTACTACATCGTTAATCACTACTCCTTGCCGTTCCATATCTTCAATAATCACTCTAGCGCCAAAAGCAGTACTCTCTATCAAAGCTCTATAAATTTCAAAATCTTTAGTTTGTAAACTTTGTCCGATGATAAGTCCAGATAAAATCGAATCAGATAAAATACAACGGTTACCGTTATTCCAATCCAAAGCAATCAGACCGCTAGACCCAACTTTTAGTTGTGCCGCTTCTTCGGTTAATTCACCATGAGATTTCGTGTTTTTTACAACATTTTTTATAAACCAGTTTAAGATATCTCCAACAGCACTTTGTCCCGATTCAATTCCGTAAAACCCTGGCAACACTGATTCGGTTGCCACACTTGCTACACCTTCTATATTTGAATTTCCAGACTGCAAATCACCTAAAACTAAATCGCAGGTAGAAGTTCCTATAATTTTTACCAAACTCCCTTCTTTAATTCCAGATCCGATACCTCCTGCATGTGCATCTAATATTCCCATTGCAATTGGAATTCCTTCTGACAATCCAAATTCGTCTGCCCATTCCTTTGATAAGGCTCCACTATTATGCTCAATTGAAAACGTTTTTTTAGGCAAGGTGTTCAATACTTTCAAAAGGTCTGGATGTAGCGTTTCGATAAATTCAGCATCCGGAAAACCATTCCAGTCATCGCTATATAAACCTTTATGTCCCGCAGCACAAACATTTCTTTTAAGTTGATCTACATCAGAAACACCCCCTAAAACAGCCGGAATATAATCGCTTAATTCGACCCAAGTATAGGCGGCATCAAACACTTTTTGATCTACGTTTTTACAACGTAATATTTTTGCCCAAAACCATTCAGAAGAATAAGCGCCTCCTATTTTGTCTAAATATTTTGGTCTTATTTCTCCACAAACTTTAGTAATAAAGTCCGCTTCTTTATGTGATGTGTGATCTTTCCACATCCAAGCATAAGCATTCAAATTATTTTTAAATTCTTCTATAGATGATAAAGCAATCATTTCTTTGGTAACCGGCAACGGAGTTGAACCCGTAGCGTCAACGCCAATACCTTTAACCAATGACATTTCTAACCCTAACTTTTTGTTTTCAACTTTCGCTTTTGCCAAAGCTTTTTTCATTGAACCAACATAATCTGCAGCATTTTGACGCGCTAACAAACTATCTGTTTCTGAAACATATACTCCGTTGGCTCCTTCTTCATAAGTTTGCTCAACCGAATTTAAAACATTTCCGGTGCTTAATTCTAATGTTAAAACACGCACTGCTGATGAACCGAAATCGATCCCTAAAACGATGTTATTTTCCATAATTACTTCTAAAATACTTGTGATTTTTTGTCAAAATTATTCACATTTTAACTTATGAAACAAATTTAATTCAAAATAATTAAGTAGCAGGTTAAAATAGTATGTGTATTGAATAAAATTTCTGAAACATATATTGATAACATCCTTTTAGATTTGTACATGTTTTAAGTTAAGTTATAATTGTTTGAATTAAAAAAGCTAATACTTAGGTATCAGCCTTTTTTTTATGAATTCATCTCCCGTTTAATAAATTATTCTTAGATTTTGACATTAATAAATTAAGTGAGAAGACTATTTATACCATATTAGCATATAACTCCTCTTACCTTAATAATAAAATCTAAAATTTATTCTTATGAAACATTTATTTACATTCGTTTTTCTTTTCTCGTTTTTTTATATTCATGCTCAAGAAAGCAATAAAATAGCCATTGGACCTTATGTTCAACAAATGAGCACCAAGGATGCTACATTGTGTTGGTCAACCATTGAAGGAGAATCGCTCATATTTCATCCTAACGGAAAGACAGATACTATAAGAGAGTATAAACAACATGAAATTCATTTAGCTAATTTAAATCCGAATACAACTTATTCTTATGATGTACTTAATGATGGATCTGATGAGGGTAAAGGAGAATTAACCACATATCCTGACAAAATCATTCCTTTTAATTTTGTTGCTATTGGCGATTCGCGTAGCAGACATGATGTATATGCCAAAATTGTTTCAAAAATTATGGATAAAAATCCACGTTTTGTCATTAACACAGGTGATTTAGTCGCTAACGGAAGGTCTCTTAGTGATTGGGAAGTCTTTTTCAAAATAAATCATGAACTCATGAAAAACACACCTTACTACCCTGTTTTAGGCAATCATGAAAAGGATTCTCCTTATTATTATAATTTCTTCAACTTACCAAACAATGAAAAATATTACTACTTTAATGTTGGAGATGCATTATTTATTGTATTAGATAGCGAGGGACTTAGAACAACGATGCCTCCATACGTGCCTGAAGATAAAGAAGGTCAATTTTGGTACAATACAGGAGTTGAATATTTAAAGGTTCAAAAAGAATGGTTAGAGGATGTGTTAACCCTTCACCAAGAGGCTGGATTTATTTTTGTTTTTCAACATCAGCCATTATATAGCGTAAAGAAAAGTCGAGTTGCAGGTTCTAAACTGGTTCGTGAATTCTGGGGAGATATTTTCGCTAGACATGGAGTTCAAGTATTTCTAAACGGACACGATCACCATTATCATCATGCTATAGATAATGGCGTTCATTTTATTACTGCAGCAGGTGCCGGTGCTCCTTTATATAAAGTAGATGCTCCTCAACCGGAAACAGTAATGTTTAAAGAAATTGAGCATTTTGTGGATGTTGAGGTGAATAAGGATAACGCTATTCTTCATGTAATTGATATTGATGGCAATGAGTTTGAGACTATTGAAGTAAAAAGAAGAAAAACAAATTAATATACACTGAACAAAACGACATCTCTTTTAATATTTGTATTACTGAGTGTAAGTTAACTTTTTGCTCAAGAAAAACAAATTACCCCGATGGCGCGGATTTGCCCTGATAAATATTATAAACAGGAACATTTTGATGAAAAATCCTTAAATTACACCGTGATAAAAATGAATAGAGATGGTGGAATTTTAGACACCTTTGAACAGAAACATTAACATTAATATTATAAATAAACCATAGAAAATGAAAATTAAAGCAATCTTAGCCTTTGTGCTTATCGTAGCGCTCAGTTCATGTAAAACACAATCAAAAACAATAACAGATGTTGCTGTTGCAAGTTCTGATGAAATCAGCGACATCACAAAGAAAGCTCCTTACAATCCGAAACCTGGAATGGAAAAATTGAAAAGTGAAAGCAAAAATGAAGATATTCATTTTTTAGTTTTTGGAGATTCAAAAGGAAGTGATAAATTACCGTCAGTATTAAAAATAGCAGATGCTTTAAATCCACAATTTTGTATAACAACTGCCGATTTAGTGAACAAAGGTGGTGGAGATATTGGAGTTAAATTGTACCAAGAATTAGATAAAACTGCAGGCTGGTTCTTTAGAAAATATCCAACGTGGCCAACGCTAGGAAATCATGAAGTAGGTGGACCAAAAACAAATACGAGAAAAAAAAATTATGATTCTGGAGTAGCAAATTTCGGAGATTTCTTTGGCTTAAAAGACCCTTTTTATAGTTTTACTTACAAAAACGCAAAATTCATTGCATTAGACTGGATCAAAGTTTCAAAAAGTCCTGAACGTTTGGCATGGCTAGAAAAGGAACTTAAGGAAGCTGCTGGTAAACATATTTTTGTTTTTAAACACAGACCTTATTATACCGTGGGTCATAAAAGTTATAAAGATGTTAAAGGAGAGTCAACTGTTGCAACAAAATTATTTTCTAAGTACAACGTAACAGCGGTATTCTCTGGGCACGACCATATTTATTACAGAACAAAAAGAGAGGGTGTTATCTACATGGTTTCTGCTGGTGCAGGTGCACAAATTTATGATTTAAAAAGAGAAAAAGATGCAATAGAAGGCGATGCTTATTATGGTAGAACTATAGACATGGATTCAAATGAATTCAAGTTTCATGCAGTCTCTGGCGAAGAAACAAAACTTGACAAGCCTATGTTCTATGTCGTTTCAGTTAAAGTTGAAGGCGATAAAATTTCGTTTGAAATGATTGATGCCAACGGAAAATCTTGGGATAAATTTACTTTTTAATCGAAATATATTATCCCTTTTTAGGTCTACTTTTTTAAATTAATTCATTAGTGTCCAACAAACATTTTTAAAAGTGGGATTTCTTTACTAGATTTCCCGCTTTTTGCTGTTCTTTTGGCGTGAGCCGCATTCATAAAGGGGATCAATCCTAAAAGTTAGAGAGTAGAAACAGATCAATCTCCTGATTTGTGTATTGATTCCAAACTTCTGTATTGATTTATTATAAAAAAACTAAATATTGTCTAAAAAAAAGAAACAGCACCGTTAAAGTGCTGTTTAGTAATTAGATATAAAATCTAATAGTGCGCGTAACTGGAGTCGAACCAGCACGTCCTAGTGGACACAAACCCCTCAAGCTTGCGCGTCTACCAATTCCGCCATACGCGCCTTCGATATTCTCTAAAACTAAAAAAAGTCAAGTAAATACTTAACTTTTTTTGTGACTTGGCTGGGGCTCGAACCCAGGACCACCTCCTTAAAAGGGAGGTGCTCTACCAACTGAGCTACCAAGTCGTTCTTCCTCTTTTAGCGAGTGCAAATATACTGTCAAAAATTTATTTAACAAGTCATTTTTACAAAAAATTACTCGATATTTGTCTTTTTATTTTTAGAGTATAGTTAAGATGTTCTAAAACGAATATAAAGCGTTTGTAGCGATTTGAAAACCAAAATATTACAGATATGAATATAGTTTTGTTGGGGTATATGGCTAGTGGGAAATCTGCTGTTGGGGAACAATTAGCGAATCATTTAAAAATGGATTTTATTGATTTGGATGATTATATTGAAGAGAAAGAGTGTAAAACTATTTCAGAAATATTTGAATCAAAAGGAGAAATTTATTTTCGCATCAAAGAAACAGAATGCCTTTCTGAACTTTTATCTGAGTCTGATAATTTGGTTCTTTCCTTAGGAGGCGGCACCCCTTGTTATGGGAATAATATGGACATAATTTTGGATCAATCAAACTCCGTTTACCTTAGAACCTCTATAGGTACAATTTATAATAGACTGCAAGGCGAAACAATAAAAAGACCTTTGGTGGCTTCTATTAAAGATGAAAAATTAAAAGAGTTTATTGCAAAGCATTTATTTGAGCGAAACATTTTTTATGAAAAAGCAAACTTCACTATTTCTACGGATGAATATTCAATAGAAGAAATTGTTACTAGAATTTTAGAAAATCAACCTAAATAAGCAACAGCCCCCGTTGTATTAAATTCTACCGTAATATTGTCTTGTAAGGTGGTGGCTAAAGAAATACCCTTAAAGTCTGCTTTTACTGGGTATTTTTTGTGGTTTCTATTCACAAGCACCGCTGTTTTGAAATTCTTTAAAGGGACTTCTAAAAAATGTTTAACACCATACATAAGTGTCGATCCAGAATTTAGAACATCATCTACCAATACCAATGATTTGTTTTGGTAAGTTTCTGGAACTAGAGAGGTTTGTATTTCGTTTAATGGGTTCTCTTTATCAATATGAACTTCACACAAGGTGACTTTAATTTTAGATATCTGCTCAACACTATTTTTTAATTTATTAGCAAATATAAGCCCGTTGGGAACAATGCCAGCGATGATGATTTCTTTTTCATCAGCATTTGCCTCAAAAATTTGATAAGCAATTCGCTTTATTTTATGTTCGATTTGGTCGTTGTTAAGTATGGTTGAATTATTCATATGAATCCTCTTCGTTATAATTATCTATATCTCTTCTGTCTTTTTTTGTGGGTCTGCCAATGCCTTTTTT
>JAGLDM010000274.1 GCA_023145595.1 Flavobacteriaceae bacterium
AAATAACTTTTCTAATTGTTTCGTTTAAAATGAATAACGGGTTAAAGTACTTAATCTAATGAAAGTTAATTCGTTTGTCCTATATATTTTTCGTAAGTTCTTGGTTTGTAATATATATTTTACTATTTTTGGAAAATAAATTTCTTCTCGAGGTTAGAAGAGGTTTGAATTAATTATTAATCTTAAATATATAACATTATGAAAACAAATTACTTTACAGGTATCGGAATTTTATTTCTGGCCTTAATGACTGGTTTTTCTGGTAATTCACAAACGGTTGATCATTTTAAGTCTGGAGACGCCTCTAGTTGGCTTAATTACAGATTTAAAGTACGAGATTATATCCTAGACCAAGGGGATGATCCAGGAGATGATGATCAGAAATTCTTTGGGGCTGACAATGTCTGGAATTTTGAAGGATATATTGGATATCCATGGATTAAAGATGACCCAGAGCGTCACCACCCAAGGATGGACGATGTGTGGTCTGTTATTGAACCTAATCACGGTGGTGCAACTATCTTGCTAAGAACAGACGCAGATTATTCTGATGCTTGGGAAGAAATGTACCTGAGAAATGAGGATGACGATCCTGCTAAGATGTTAGTTATAACACAAGCATTAGGAGATGATTTTAAGTTAAGGTTGGATAATGCAGGACCAGGAGAAGGTACTGGATTAGACCGAGATCATACAGGTGCTGGAAGAATTGGAGCTTTCCCTTTATCTTATGGAGATAGACAAATTTCTTGGGTAAAAGGACGTGTTGAAGCTTCGGGCAGAGATGGAAAATTCCTTGGAACATGCGATGCATTAGTAAACGCATCTGGACTTCTTACTCTAACAAATTCTGACTCGGCTGAATGGCCTATGGGTACAGGTGTTGTTGATGTACCTGTAACTCGCTTAAGAATAGAAGTAAATGTAAACATTACTGTACTGAAAGGTGGTAAAGCAATCCAAGTTTACAATTATTACTATTCTAACGAGACTAGTGAAATGATCTTTAGAACATCGTACCTTTACTATAGAATTGATGCAGGGATATTTGGTATACAGAAAGGAAAGAAAGTAAAAATATATTCTTTGTATTCTAGTGACGTGTTATCAACATCATCAGAAAAACTTGCTAACGTTCAGTTTCAAATCAACCCTAGTTTAGTAGATGAGGTATTAAATATTAACGTTAATGATTCAGAAAAAATCGAGTCTGCAGTAATAACAGATATTATTGGTAGAACTATTTTAGAAGCTAATGGTCCATCTGTTCAGGTAGGTCACTTAAATTCTGGAGTATATTTCCTTACAGTTTCGACTAAAAACGGATCAACAACTAAAAAGTTTGTTAAGAAATAAAAAGTATTTCAAAACATAAAACAAAAAGAGGCTGTCTGAAAAGATAGCCTTTTTTTTATGCTTCAATTCTTTGTGTTACCCAAAACAATTTGTC
>JAGLDM010000275.1 GCA_023145595.1 Flavobacteriaceae bacterium
CGATAGGTTTTAATGTAGACTTCTTCTCACTGTTTAGTGATTTTGATCCAAAAATTTATGTAGGAGGAGATAATGTTGTTTTTTGGGGTCCGTTGGCATGGACAGTTATTTACGGACTTTTCATTGCAACTTTTTTAACTTTAATAATCGTTCCGATTCTGTTTTATTTAGTCCATAAATTTAAGTTTTGGATGCAACGCGTGTTTTCTTAAGCAATTTTTAAATCTAACTTTCTCCTCCTAACAAGGAGGAGTGGTGATGGTTTATTTAAAAGGCATCTTAACTAACTTTTCTCAAAATAAGAAAATTCACTTTCAATAAATTGCTATATTGCTTCTTATGAATTCTCAAAAAACATATACTGTAGAAGAGGCAAAAAGAGCCATTGAACGCTATTGTGTTTATCAAGAGCGCTGTCATAAGGAAGTGGAACAAAAGCTAAAAGAATACAGAATGATTCCCGAAGCGATTGCTGTTATTGTTGTTCATTTATTAGAACACAACTTCTTAAATGAAGAACGTTTTTCTCGGAGTTTTGCGCGTGGGAAATTCAGAATTAAAAAATGGGGAAAAGTTCGTATTACACGAGAATTGAAGTTTAGAGACATCTCTGCATATAACCTCAAAGCTGCACTCAAAGAAATTGACGAAACCGATTATTTGGAAACTTTTAATGCGCTTGCTAAAAAAAGATTTGAAGCCATTACAGAAACCAATCCGTATAAAAAAAAGAAGAAAGTAGCCGATTATTTACTGTATAGAGGGTGGGAATCATCACTTGTTTATGCTAAGGTAAATGAACTCCACAAATAAACTGTTTAAAAAAATAACTAATCCTGAATATCAGGACGAGTCCTTGGCCTTATTAGCGAATGCTTCTTTCTTGTAGTTTTTTTTGTTCTGGGCTTTTGCGGTTTTGGCTCTTCTTCCGTTCTCGTAGAATCTATAACCCTTTTTCGTAATTCATCAAACTCTTTTTCAAACTCTATTATTTTATAAATAGAATTAATTTTATCATTTACAGAAGAAAATGCCGCTAACAAATCAGAAACTTCTTCAGAAACTTCTTCCTCTTTAATAGCACTTATGGAGGCCATATCTTCCAACCGTAAACTATGATTGTAAAGTACATTAAATCGGATTTTCATGTCAGGTCTTTTAAGCACCTCAACACGAATGGTATCTGCTATGTTTTTTGTTAACAACGACAATTCGCCTGCATTTTCTAAAACCTGACTCTTGGTTATGGATTTATATCGTTCTAAAATAGAGGAAACCTCTTGAAACTCTTTCCAGTCTTTTAATTTTTCCTTAGCCTCTGGAGATAACTGCTTGCCAATATTACTCACAAGAACGTCTTGCTTTATTTCAAGGATCGGTTCTTTTTTAATTTCTTGGACTTCCTTTTTACACGAAAAAGAAATCAAGGCAATTAGTAATATATAAATACTCGGTTTTATCATAACAAATAGAAGTTTGTAAAAATAACAATTTTCGCCTCTTTCTGAAAGATTCCAAAGGCGTTTCTCTATTTTTGCAGTTATTAAATAGAAAATTTAAATTATGCTCGTAGGTTTTGACCAACTCCCAGATAGTTCTAAGATTTGGATTTACCAATCTAATCGAAAATTTTATCCGCAAGAAATTGATGAAATAAAACAAAGTATTGAAACTTTTTTAAATGGCTGGAAAAATAAGGGAGAAGGCTTAAAGGCATCCTATCAAATTAAATATAATCGGTTTATTATAATCGCTGCGGATACCACAGACATTAGTTTAACAGTAGAGTCCATTGATGCTTCTGTGATGTTTATGATGCAACTTCAAGAAACCTATAGCGTAGAACTTTTAGACAAATTGAATGTTAGTTTTAAACAGGGTGAATTTGTTCAGTACAAAGAGTTGAAAGCATTTCAAAAATTGATTAAGAGTAAATCAATCTCAGCAAAAACCATTGTTTTTAATAATTTGATTAATACCAAAGAAGAATTGGAGTCTGACTGGGAAATTCCGATTACCGAGAGTTGGCACAATCGATTTCTTTAGTTTTACCCGTATATTAAGAATTAAACCATCTATTCACCAATTCACGTTCTAAAGGTTTTATTTCTTTATGTACAAACTCATTGGTCAAACTATCAAATTTATAATCTGATGCCCATTTTTCGTGATTAATGGCTACCTGTTTTATCGCTTCACAAATAAACTCAACTTCTTGTGTCGTCATTGCTGGATGAATAGACATACGAATCCACCCTGGACGCTCAATCATACAGCCTTCTGAAATTTGTTTTTCAATACTTTTTGATGCTTTCTGATCTACATGTAATAAAAAATGCCCGTAAGTACCTGCACAAGAACAACCTCCTCTGGTCTGAATTCCAAAACGATCGTTCAGTAATTTTACCACCAAATTATAATGAACATCAATAATATAAAATGAAAATATACCCAATCTATTTGTGTGTTCTTTCGCTAAAATTTTTAGATTTTTCAATTTAGAAAGTCTTTCAAAAACAATAATGTTCATTTCCTCTTCACGGTCATGAATATTTTGAGTTCCCATTTCATCTTTCAACTGAATAGACAATGCAATTTTAATGGTTTGCAAAAAACCTGGAGTTCCACCATCTTCTCTCGTTTCTATATCTTCAATATAATCATGATCTCCCCACGGATTGGTATATTTTACCGTACCTCCTCCCGGATTATCAGGCACTAAATTCTTATATAATTTTTTGTTGAATAATAATACCCCCGAAGTTCCAGGTCCTCCCAAGAATTTATGCGGTGAAAAAAAGATAGCATCTAAATATTGCTGTTCATTTTCAGGATGCATATCTATATCAACATAAGGCGCAGAACATGCAAAGTCTACAAAACAAAGTCCGTTGTTTTTATGAATAATCTCCGCTATTTTATGATATTCAGTTTTAATTCCAGTTACATTAGAACAAGCAGTGATCGATGCTATTTTAATTGGGGTGTTTTCATATTGTTTTAATAATTTCTTAAAACTATCGAAACAAATCAACCCTTCTTCATTACACGGAATTACTTCAACTTTAGCAATAGTTTCTAACCAAGAAGTCTGATTGGAATGATGCTCCATATGCGAAATAAAAACAATGGGACGTAATTCCTCCGGAATATTTGTATGCTCTTTTAAATTCTCAGAAACTTTAAGTCCAAGTATGCGTTGAAACTTATTTATTGCCCCTGTCATTCCAGAGCCAGTAACTATTAACACATCGTCTTTACTCGCGTTTACATGTGTTTTAATTCTGTTTCTAGCAATATGATAGGCTTGCGTCATTGCCGAGCCTGTAGTGGATGTTTCTGTGTGTGTATTGGCAACAAAAGGACCAATTTCATTCAGCATTTTTTCTTCAATAGGTCGATATAATCTTCCGCTGGCAGTCCAATCTGCATAAATAATTTCTTGCTCTCCGAACGGAGATTCAAAATGCTGGCCGATTCCAACAATATTATTTCTAAACTTTTGAAAATAGGTTTCGAGAGTTGTGCTCATTGTTGTTTTTTTAACCTCAGTTCGATAAAAAAACTGATTCTTATTTTTTATTTAAAGGCAACTGTCATTCCTGCGAAGGCAGGAATCTAAACCAAAACCTCTATAGATTCCTGCCTTCGCAGGAATGACAAATCTAACGAGTTAAAAATATCACAGCATCAAACTCAGGCTTTAACCTCTTTAAAAACACCTTCCTTTCAATGGAAGGTGGCTGTGTTTCTATTTAAAATCTGAGACACCTTTTTGCAACCATTCCAAATACTCCTCAGCATCTGGAGTATAAGCGACTGGGTCAATCAAATTTTCTTCATTGTGATTCATCAATACGTAAAAAGGTTGTGAATTGGTTTTGTATTTAATAGCTTGCAATTCACTCCATTTTTGACCGATATACTTTAACTTTTTACCTGGTCGTAATTTGGAATCAACGATTTCATCTGTTTCTAATTTTCGCTTATCATCTACGTATAATGAAATCAGTACCACGTCATTTTTTATAATACGTAACACGTTTGGCTCTACCCAAACATTTTGTTCCATCTTGCGACAATTCACACAAGCATGACCTGTAAAATCAAGCATTATAGGCTTCCCAACTTTCTTGGCATAAGCCAATCCTAAATCATAATCGTTAAATGCTAAAATATCATGAGGAGCCATTAAATGCGCGCCCTTTGGAATTTCATCGTCATAACTTGTTCCTCCAGCACCTAGTTTTGTAAACCCTACCCCATAAGGCGATTCTGCATAATGTTGTGCTGGCGGGAATGCGCTGATTAAATCTAATGGAGCGCCCCACAAACCAGGCAACATATATAAAGTGAATGTCAAACTTGTAATTCCAAGCCCTAATCTACCCACAGAAATATGTGTTATAGATGAATCATGCGGTAATTTTATTTTCCCAAATAAATAGAGTGTCAACGTACCGAAAATAGCAATCCAAATAGCCAAGAATACTTCACGTTCTAACCAGTGTAATTGCAATACCAAATCGGCATTCGACAAGAATTTAAATGCCAATGCCAATTCTAAAAAGCCAAGAACTACTTTTACGGTATTTAACCAGCCTCCTGATTTTGGCAATGAATTTAACCAACCTGGAAAGGCAGCAAATAATGCAAAAGGCAAAGCGATTGCCAATGAGAATCCTAACATTCCAACAATTGGTCCTATTTGGTTTCCTCCTGCGGCTGCCTCAACTAATAACGTTCCAACAATAGGCCCTGTACAAGAGAAAGAGACAATTGCTAATGCCAATGCCATAAAAAAGATTCCTATTAATCCGCCTCTACCTGCTTGCTTGTCAACTTTATTCGCCCAAGAATTCGGCAACATTATTTCGAATGCTCCCAAAAAAGAGACTGCAAAAACAATTAATAACACAAAGAAAATAAGGTTAAACCACACGTTGGTTGCTAAGGCATTTAAAGCATCGGCACCAAAAACATAAGACACAACGGTACCTAACAATACATATATTACTACAATACTTAGCCCATAAATAAGAGCATTACGTATACCCGCCGCCTTCGTTTTACTTTGTTTAGTAAAGAAACTTACTGTCATCGGAATCATTGGAAACACACAGGGCGTTAACAAAGCAGTAAACCCGAATAGAAAAGCAATTAAAAAAGTTCCCCACAAGCCTTTTTTA
>JAGLDM010000276.1 GCA_023145595.1 Flavobacteriaceae bacterium
TTTAAAACAGCTTTTTTTCTTTCACAAAGCATTTGCCAAGGAACAATATTAGAATGATGTTCTAATGCCGAAACAATAATTTCATCACCTTTCTTTAATATCGATTCAAATCCTGAGGAAATGATGTTAATTCCGTGTGTAGTTCCAGAAGTAAAAATGACTTCATAAGACTTTTTAATATTAAAATGTTTCTGAATCTTTAGTCGTGCTTGTTCATAATGATCAGTTGCTTCCTGACTCAAACTATGCACGCCTCTATGAATATTGGCATTGTAATTAGAATAATAATCTACAATAGCATCAATCACAATTTGCGGAGTTTGTGAAGTTGCTGCATTGTCAAAATAGACTAATGGTTTTCCGTTAACTTCTCTTTTTAGAATAGGGAAATCGGCTCTAATTTTATCAATATCTAACATAAATAGTGGTTCAAAATAATCAAGAACAAAATTACAAAACTAACAATGAATCTAATCTTTTCTGTTATTTTTGTTTGATCACATTTAGTTAAATTAATTTTTATGAAAAAAGGTGTTAAATACGTTGCTTTATTTATTTTTTCAGGAATCGTCTATTTAGGGTATTCAAACTACCAAAAATTAGTCATTATTTCTGGACTTTCAGCAAAATGGGTTGCTTCTGGAGTTTTTGTTGCTGATAGAACTCAGGCTTCTATTGAAGGTTCAGACAGTAACTTTTCTCCAATAACTTGGGCAACGAGTGAAGTTGATTTTGAAAACAAATCGGTTACTACTAATGTATTCGGACTTCAAGAAAGAAAGGCAATTTATAGAGATGGTTTGGGAACCGTTGTCACCGTAAAAGGATATGATGAAAGTACACATTATGTGGTTCCAAATAGAAATAGAACTGCTAAAAACTTACCATTTCCCTATGGAGATCTTCCGCAGAAAGACACCATTTTTTCATCGATAGATTATAAGAAGTTAGAAAAAATAGTTGATAATTATTTTGCTAAAAACACAGAAGGAAATACGACAAGGTCCTTATTAGTGGTGTATAAAAATCAAATTATAGCTGAAAAATATGTAGATGGTTTTGATCAAAATTCTAAAATGTTGGGTTGGTCCATGGCAAAAAGTATTGTGAGTACGGTTTATGGAGTTTTAGATCAACAGAACAAAATAAACATCAATAATTTTGCGTCAATTAAGGAATGGGAAAACGATGAACGCTCTCAAATTACCATTAATAATTTACTTCAAATGAATAGCGGATTGGATTGGGAAGAAGATTATACCAAAATTTCTGACGTTACTAAAATGCTTTATTTAGAAGAGGATATGACAAAATCTCAAATTAGGAAACCGTTGGTTGGTAAGCCCAATGAATCGTGGTGTTATTCCTCTGGGACTACCAATTTATTGGTTGGAATTTTACGTCAAAAATTCAATACTCAACAAGAAAATTTGGACTTTTGGTATTCTAATTTAATTGATCGAATGGGAATGCATTCAATGCTTTTAGAAGCCGATTTGGCAGGAAATTATGTGGGGTCTTCTTACGCTTGGGCAACTACTCGCGATTGGGCGAAATTCGGATTACTTTACTTAAATAAAGGAAATTGGAATGGAGATCAAATTATTAGCGAAGATTGGGTAAAATATGTGGCAACACCAACAAATACTTCTGAAGGGATTTATGGAGCACAATTTTGGTTGAATGCTAGTGGGAAAATGCCTGATGCGCCAAAAGATCTATTTTTTGCAGGAGGCTATCAAGGACAAAAGGTGTTGATTATTCCATCTAAAGATTTAGTAGTCGTTCGCACGGGAGTCTCCTATAGTAAATTAAAGGAGCAACTTAAAGAGCGCACAATTAAAGTTGGAGAAAAACAATCTACAGTTGAGTTTGAATTAAACACAAAGCCATACAACGACCTATTAAAAAATATTTTATCGTCGATTGAGTAATTTACATATCAAACCCTAATTGCACATCCAGTTTATTTGCAATTAACTTCGTAATTAGAGTTTTTAATCTAGGAATTTTTATTCTTTCTACAACCTCATTATTAAAAGCATAAAGTAATAATGCTTTGGCTTCTTTTTTCGGAATCCCCCTAGATTGCATATAAAACATAGCACTTTCGTCTAACTGACCAATAGTACAGCCATGTGAACATTTTACATCATCTGCAAAAATTTCTAACTGTGGTTTTGAATTTATAGATGCTTTATCACCAATTAAAATATTGTTGTTTTGCTGAAAAGCATTTGTTTTTTGCGCCTCTTGATCTACAATTACTTTTCCGTTAAAAACCCCTGTTGAGGCGTCGTCATAAATTCCTTTAAAAATTTCAAAACTTTCGCAATTTGGATATTTATGATGAATTAACGTATGATTGTCAACGTGTTGTTTTTTATTTAATATTGATATTCCGTTGATATGAGATTCAATATGTTCTCCTTC
>JAGLDM010000277.1 GCA_023145595.1 Flavobacteriaceae bacterium
TCTTTGAATAATTGCTTTAATTAAGTTTATAAAGTTTCGTTTAGTCCTCATTATCCTCTTAGATTTCACTTACTTTGCACAAAATCAAAAAAGTGAATTATTTAACTGTAGAAAATATATCTAAAAGTTTTGGAGAGCGGGTTCTTTTTGAAGACATCTCATTCGGAATCAATAAGGAACAAAAAATTGCTTTTGTTGCCAAAAACGGAACAGGAAAAACCTCTATTCTAAATATTATAGCTGGAATTGATGCTTCTGATACAGGACAAATTTCTAAACGAAAAGGGTTACAAGTTGCGTATCTTTCTCAGCAAGATCAGTTAAATGAAAATCATACTATTGAAAAGGCTATTTTCGAATCTGATAATCCGATTTTAAAAGTTATTGAAAAATATGAACAGGCGCTTTTAAATCCCGAAAATGAAGATGCGTATCAGAAAGCTTTTGATTTGATGGATATGCACAATGCTTGGGATTTCGAAACACAATATCAACAAATACTTTCTAAACTTAAATTTAATGATTTAAATCAGGTGATTTCTTCCTTGTCTGGTGGACAAAAAAAACGATTGTCTCTAGCCATCATATTAATTCACAAGCCTGATTTGTTAATTCTTGATGAACCAACAAATCACCTCGATTTAGAAATGATTGAATGGCTAGAAAGTTATTTCAGCAAAGAAAAAGTAACCTTACTCATGGTAACGCATGATCGTTATTTTTTAGAGCGTGTTTGTAATGAAATAATTGAGTTAGATGAAGGAAAACTCTACAAATACAAAGGTAATTATTCGTATTATTTACAGAAGAAAGAAGAGCGAGTAGCCCAAGAACAAACCGAATTACACAAAGCAAAATTATTGTTTAAAAAAGAATTGGATTGGATGCGGCGCCAGCCAAAAGCACGTACCACTAAATCCAAATCTAGAATTGATGATTTCTTTGAAATAAAAGATAAAGCACATCAACGACGTAACGACCATAAAGTTCAGTTAGAAATTAATATGGAGCGTTTGGGTAATAAGATTCTGGAATTACATAAAGTTTCCAAATCTTTTGATGACCTTAAAATATTAGACAAATTTGAATATGTTTTTCAACGCGGGGAACGTATCGGAATTATTGGTAAAAACGGAACGGGAAAATCTTCTTTTCTAAATGTAATTACGGGGAAAATTCCTTTGGATTCAGGAAAAATTATGCTCGGTGAAACCGTCAAATTTGGCTATTACACCCAAAAGGGGATTCAGCCTAAAGAAGGGCAAAAAGTAATTGATATTATCCGTGAATTTGGAGACTATATTCCGCTTGCCAAAGGAAATAAAATATCTGCGAGTCAGTTATTAGAGCGTTTTCTTTTCACCAGAAAAAAACAATATGATTTTGTAGATAAACTTTCAGGAGGGGAATTAAAACGTTTGTATCTATGTACGGTTTTAATTCAGAATCCGAATTTCTTGATACTGGATGAACCAACAAATGACCTTGATATTGTAACCTTAAATGTACTAGAAAATTTCTTGTTAGATTTCCCTGGTAATTTAGTCGTGGTTTCTCACGACCGTTATTTTATGGATAAGATTGTTGATTCTCTTTTTGTTTTTGAAGGAGATGGAGTCGTTGATCATTTTCCAGGTAACTATTCCGACTATAGAGCCTATGAAGATTCTAATCCTGTAAAACAAGATGTGGCTAAAAAAGTTGAAAAAACTCAGGTAAAAACCACCACTAAAAACAAATTTACGTATCAGGAAAAACAAGAATTTGAACAATTAGAAAAAGATATTGCTAAATTAAGTATAGAAAAATCATCCCTTGAGAATCAGTTTGCAAATGGCGAGATTCCTGAAGAAAAAATCTATGAAATTTCTCAGAAGCTGCAAAAAACAATAAACGATATAGAAGAAAAAGAAGAGCGTTGGTTGGAGTTATCTATGTTGTTGGAGGGGTAGTTCTTTCGCCTCCCTGAATTTGTTTCAGCAGCCTCCTTTTATTCTTTAAAAAAAAACAGACACCCTTCCTTTAATCGGAGAAATGTCTGTTTTTTTTTGAAGTTTAATTTAGCGCTGAGAACCCTCTACTCTTTTTTTTAAAAGAATGTTTATTATACAATCATCCCCGCAGCAACCGTTTCATTTGTAGCATCATCTACTAGAATAATACTTCCTGTAGTTCTGTTTTTCCTGTATGAATCAATCATCAAAGGCTTTGTCGTTCTAATTTTCACTTTGGCAATATCATTCATCCCCAACTCCTTATCATCTTCATTTCTTCCCAAAGTTTGAATATCAACTTTATAGGCTACTTCTTTAATCATTGCTTTTTGTTCGTTAGAAGTATGCCTAATCGTATATTTTGTTCTTGGCTTTGCCTTTGCGTTATTTAACCAGCACAACATAACTTCAATATCTTGTGATGCTTCTGGCTTATTACTTGAACGCACTATCATATCTCCTCTACTAATATCAATATCGTCTTCTAAAGTAATAGAAACAGACATAGGTGCATGCGCCTCTTCCAACTCTTTTTCAAAAACATCAATACTCTTAATCGTAGAGGTAAACCCTGAAGGCATTACCGTAATTTCATCTCCTTTTCTAAAAACACCACTTGCTACTCGACCTGCATAGCCTCTATAATCTCTGTTCTTTTCATTTTGAGGTCTTAATACCGTTTGAACTGGAAAACGAGCATCTACCTTATTAATGTCCGAACTAATATGCATCGTTTCTAAAGTATGCAACATTGGTGCTCCTTGAAACCAATCCATATTTTTAGATTTGTTAACAACATTATCCCCCTTTAAGGCACTCATTGGGATATAACGCACATCTTTCACCAACATTTTAGATGAAATTTCTTCAAACTCACCAACAATTTTATTAAACACCTCTTCTGAAAAATCAACCAAGTCCATTTTATTAACACATACGATAATATGTGGTATTTGCAATAAAGATGCAATAAATGCATGACGCTTGGTTTGTTCAATTACTCCGTGGCGTGCATCAATTAAAATGGTCGCAACGTTAGCTGTAGAAGCCCCCGTAACCATGTTTCGTGTATATTGAATATGTCCTGGAGTGTCTGCAATGATAAATTTACGCTTTGGTGTTGTAAAATAACGGTAAGCAACATCAATGGTAATTCCTTGTTCACGTTCATCACGTAAACCATCAGTAAATAATGCCAAGTCTACCCCTTCATGACCTCTTTTTTTACTAGTGTTTTCAATAGCTTCTAATTGGTCTTCAAAAATTGATTTTGAATCGTATAGTAAGCGTCCTATTAAAGTGCTCTTTCCGTCATCTACACTCCCTGCAGTTGTAAATCTTAATAATTGGTTGTTGTCTAACATATTTTATGTGTGAGATGCTGAAACAAGTTCAGCA
>JAGLDM010000278.1 GCA_023145595.1 Flavobacteriaceae bacterium
AAAAAATAAAACTATTTTAACGATGAACTACGAAAATATAATACGCAATAAGGTTGATAAAATTTTAACGATAACCATCAACAGACCTCAACAATTGAACGCCTTAAATTTGGCGACTATAAAAGAACTACATCAAGCATTTTCTGAAGCTGAATTAGACAAAGATATTCGAGTTATTATTATTACAGGGAGCGGAGAAAAAGCTTTTGTAGCTGGTGCCGATATCAAAGAGTTTGCTCATTTTGATGAGGTACAGGGAAGAAAGTTATCAGAAAAAGGGCATGATATTTTATTTGATTTTGTAGAAAATCTATCCACTCCAGTAATTGCAGCAATTAATGGATTTGCTTTAGGTGGAGGTCTAGAGCTCGCTATGGCTGCCCATTTCAGAATTGCAAGTGACAATGCCAAAATGGGATTGCCAGAAGTTTCTCTAGGTGTAATTCCAGGTTATGGTGGTACACAGCGATTACCTCAATTAGTAGGTAAAGGGAAGGCGATGGAACTAATTATGACCGCGAATATGTTGTCTGCTCAAGAAGCATTGAACTGGGGCTTGGTAAATCATGTGGTGTCACAAGCAGAACTGATTCCGTTAGCAGAAAAATTAGCAGGTAAGATTGCCCGTAATTCTGGAACTGCAATTACAGCAGCAATAAAAACGGTAAATGCCAATTATGATAAAAACGTAGATGGTTTTGAGGCAGAAATCACCAATTTTGGAAAATGCTTTGGGTCTGAAGATTTTATTGAAGGAACTGCTGCGTTTTTAGAAAAGCGTAAGCCAAAATTTGAATAGAAAATTTGAATTCAAAAAAGGGTTATAACGCCTTGTTGTTTAAAAGATAAACCGGGGTTTCTATTAGGAGAGGGATCCTTTTTAATTTAGGCTGAGTCAATCTGCAACAAAATGACCTTGCTAGGCACTTTCAGAAGTAGATTGGATTTGAAAGATACACTAAATTAATCCTGATAATTTTAACGATTATCAGGATTTTATTTTTAAAATTGAGATTTTTCTTTCTTTGAAATGATTTTCTTACCAACAAGAGGTAGTTATCCCACTAAAATACTATTAAATTTTAGGCTACTTTTTGAAGAGTTTGTTTTTGCATTCTTCTGCCAATTTCTAGAGCATTTGCAGTATGTATTCCAAAGAAGATCCAGAGTATCTCTGTGAGTTTTGTTTTGGCTTTTATTTTTTTTAGATGGTAATGCTCTTTTTCTTTTCCAAAACTCCCTTCCAATCGAGTTGCTCTTTCTTTGGTTATCATTCTGGCTAATAGTAGTTGTTGTTTACGATGTTTTGATGGCTTT
>JAGLDM010000279.1 GCA_023145595.1 Flavobacteriaceae bacterium
CCATAAACTAATTTGCCCCCTTTTTGAATTTCAATTAATGTGGGTCTAATAATCTCCTCATCTTCTTTTCCAATAACTCCGTTATCACCACAATGTGGGTTTAACCCCAACACTGCTATTTTAGGTCTTGAGATCCCAAAATCTTGAGCCAACGTCTTATATAAAATATCCACTTTAGATTTTATAAGTTCTGGAGTTATTGTATTTGCAATTTCAGAAATAGGAATATGACCTGTGATTAAGCCAACTCTTAGCTTACCCGACATTAAAATCATTAAACTTTCACCTTCCAACTCGCTTTCTAAATATTCGGTGTGACCTGCAAATTTAAAATCTTCTGACTGAATATTTTCTTTATTTATTGGTGCAGTAACTAACGCGTCAATAGCTCCTTCTTTCAGGGCTTTTACACTCTCTTTTAACGATAAAAACGCATATTCACCACCTGCTTCGCTTAACGTTCCAACATCCAAAGAAACATCTTCTTTCCATGCGTTTACTACATTCATTTTGCCGTCAACAATTTTATCTAAATTATCAATCGATTGAATTTGAATATTTATATTGAGTTGTTTCTTTAAATTTGCAACTAATTTGTACGACCCAAAAATAATTGGCGTACATAATTCAAGCATTCTGACATCCTTAAAGGTTTTTAAAATCACCTCTAAGCCTATACCATTAATATCTCCAACTGAGATTCCAACTTTTATTTTTTCTGATGTATTCATTCGGTAGATTCTTCTTATTTTTGAGACTTCAAAAGTAATCAATAAAATCGAAACCGATGTTCACAGGAATTATAGAAACCCTAGGGGTAGTTAAAAGTATTGAATTAGAAAAATCTAACAAACATATAACAATACAGAGCAAAATAACTTCGGAGTTAAAAGTTGACCAGAGTATTGCTCATAATGGAATTTGCTTAACAGTTGTTAAAATTAAAGACAATAGTTATACTGTTACCGCTATTGATGAAACTATTCAAAAAACAAATCTAGGTTTTTGGGAGGTAAATAATTCTATCAACTTAGAAAGAGCAATGAAACTTGGTAGCCGACTCGACGGTCATATTGTGCAAGGTCATGTTGATCAGGTTGCAACATGTACAAAGATAGAGTCGCAAGATGGAAGTACTTTTTTTACTTTTGAATATGATAATTCTAAAAGCAATATTACGATAGAAAAAGGTTCTATTACTATAAATGGAGTGAGTTTAACGGTTGTCAATTCTAATAAAAACTCGTTTAGCGTTGCGATTATACCATACACAATTGAACACACAAACTTTAAAGAATTTAAAGTAGGAACCGTAGTTAATTTGGAATTTGATGTGATCGGAAAATATGTTGCTCGTTTAATGGAGCATTAAGCGATTTTCTTTTTTCTTTTTAAACTTGCAACTCCTAAAATTAATCCAGAAGCTAACAATAAAATACTTCCCCCGTCTATAGGTGCAAGACCCGGTGGAGTTGGAGGAGCACAAGGCGGAGTCGTGCAAGGACCTGGACCACCTCCTCCAGGAGGGCCTTGCGCCAACATGCTGCTGCTTGACATTGCTAAAAAAGCAAATACCAAAGCAATACGGGATAAAGTTTTCTTTTTCATCTTCTCCTAATTGGGGTTAACCAAAACAATTTATTTTACACAAAAATAATAGTATAAAACAAAGATTTCAATTATTAAGTAGTCAAATGATATTGAGCGTATTTTAAAGCTTAATTCTAAACAGAATCACATCATCAGCCTATTTATATGCAAATCACCTAACATGTTGTTGCGACAAATATATTGTTTTATTTTAAAATCAGGGCATTATCTTTTGGAAATTTTTATTTTTTGTAGTCTAGACGTAAGAAATTCTCTATGCTAAACAGAAGCCTTTCGCTTCGGATGAATTTTTAAATGCTAAAATAAAATAATTTAGAAGGCGGTTTAGAGAGGTGAAAGACATCCCTTTCTTCCTTTTTGTAAATTAGATGCTTAACTTTTAATCTCTCCCCGAAAGTGACGTTGATTCAGGTCATGCTCAGGGGTTGTTGTATTTAGGCAAAAAACGAATAGTATAATAATTGTTGTTAGTTTTTTAATAAATTAAATACTTTTTTTGCATGCTTTTGAAATCATCGAGGTCAGATTTCCAAGACGCTTTAATTTTTTTGATTGGAATGTTATTTTCAATCTGTTCTTGTAATTTATTGGTTCCGGCGAGTTTTACAAAGAACGAATTAAAAAATTCACTTTTATTCGGATAAGATTTATAACTGCGAACTAGCCATTCTAAATTCAGTTGATTCAAGTACTCAGAATTCCGAAGATCTTTTCCGTAACACAGCTCATTTTTATGTTTTGGGTATTTCGACCCAAAATTAGGGGTTGGAGTAAATTCAAATTCAAACGATGATTTCGGGAGTTTTGGGTCTCCAAAAATTTGAAATTGTATTTCGGTACCTCGTCCACAACTCACAACGGTACCTTCAAAAAAGCAAATACTTGGGTATAAATTAATAGAAGTGTCATTTGGTAAATTTGGAGATGGTTTAATGGGCAGGCTGTATTTAGAATCGTGGGTGTAATTTTTTAACGGAATTACAGTTAAATCACAGGTTATTTCGTTTGTCAACCATTTTTCTCCATTAATCATTTTACCATATTCCCCAATGGTCATTCCGTAAACTATAGGTATTGGGTGCATACCTACAAAACTTTTATATTCTAATTTTAATAGAGGGCCATCAATATAATGTCCGTTTGGGTTTGGTCGGTCTAAAATCATCACAGGAATGTTTAGCTCTGCGCAAGATTCCATAATATAATGAAGTGTAGAAATGTAAGTGTAAAATCGAACACCCACATCTTGAATATCAAAAACAACAAGGTCAACATTAGTTAACTGTTCGGGTTTTGGCTTCTTATTTCCGCCATATAAAGATATAATAGGGAGTCCTGTTTTGTTATCTTTCGTATCGTTTATGTATTCACCAGCATCTGCTTTCCCTCTAAATCCATGTTCTGGAGCAAAAACCTTTGAAATAGGAATGTTAAGTTTTAATAAGGAATCAATTAAATGAACAGGCTCATTGTTAGAGTTGAAAATTACAGAAGTTTGATTAGCAACAATAGCAATATTTTTGTGTTTTTTTAATTTTGAAATATATAATTCTGTCTGTTGTGCTCCAAAAAGAATGCTTTTTTGTTCTTGTGGAAGTGATTTACAGGAGGTTATAAATATAAGAAGGGCTAGAGTGGGTAAGGAGAAGGCTATTGCTTTTTTCATCTTTGAAATGTTCAGAATTGAATAACTAATAGAATTAATTTAATTTTAAGGTAAATAGAATGGGTTGGCATCTTACAAAGGTAATTCATTATCTGAATGGTATATCCGAAAATGTTAATAATTAAAATTGAATCATGGTGAGAACTAAATTCCCACCATGATATTTTAATTATTTTTTTGATTGACTTAACTCTGTTAGCATAACGTTTGGATATAAGATATCGTGAACATTTTCCACTATAATTTCTTCGGCTAAATTAAATGAAGCTTTAAGTTTAATATCTTTTGATGATGCTGCAATGCGGACTTCATAGTCTCCCTTGTCTGCAACCCAAGAGCTAATTCCGCTCCAAAAAGAAGCTAAGGAGCGTTCATCTAATTCAAAAGAAAGTTCTTCGCTTTCTCCGGGTTGTAATAATTGAGTTTTACCAAATCCTTTTAATTCTTGTGCTGGTTTTTCGAGTACAGTAGTTGGGGCAGAAAGGTATAATTGAACAATTTCTTTACCTGCTACTTTTCCTGTATTTTTAATAGTTGCCGTTACTTTTATTTTGGAAGAGAACTTATCACTACTCAATTTTAAATTGGTGTATTCAAATGAAGTATAAGACATCCCGAATCCAAATTCATAAGATGTTGGTACGTTAAAAGTGTCATAATAACGATACCCTACATAAATTCCTTCTTCATAAAATGAATTAATAGGTTCTTCAACAGGAAGTCCCGGGAAGGAGCCTGATGAAGGTACATCTTCATATTTTATTGGAAAAGAGTCTGGTAATTTCCCAGACGGATTAACAGCACCACTTATAATATCTGCAATTCCATTTCCGCCTTCTTGGCCAGGGTGCCAAGCCATTAAAATAGCATCTGGATATTCTTTCCAATTAGAAGTGTCCCAAACACCTCCAACATTAAGAATAACCACTACTTTTTTATTTGCAGCATGATAAACAGCACATACATCTTTTATTAAATCGATTTCAAGTTGTCTGATCGGAATCAACCCGTTTTCATAATTTTCACCGCCACTTCTTCCGAGTGTAATTATGGCAACATCAGAATTGGATTCAAATTGACTAATTTTACTTTTTGATAACGCTTGTTCTTTGCTAAATGCAACTAAACGTTTCTTGAAGTGAGGTGGAGCCTGATTTCCTTTAATGCCGTTATCTTTACGCATCTTAGGATTGTCGAAGTAAGGCGGAACCAAATTCTCTCTCTTTACTTTTTCAATAAAATCAAAATAATTTTTTTCTGCCTCTTCCAATACATTAAATCCTGCGGATTTTAAACCTTCATAAACAGAAACAGCATGTTTGATGCCTCTTACTCCTCCGCTACCTGTACCATGAACATTTAT
>JAGLDM010000028.1 GCA_023145595.1 Flavobacteriaceae bacterium
CCTACCAAATAGAAATCACCACCAATAAAATCTAATTTACTGTTTTTTCTCAGTTGATTAGAAACGGTACGCAAATCAATAGGCTCCGAATTCTGAAACAACATAAATATTGCTTCATAAATTGCCTGGTGCCCTTCTTTGTAAAAAGCATCTGGATGCAATATATCAATCACATCATCAACCCCTTTTTTATCAATCATCATAGCGCCTAGAACTACTTCTTCTAAGTCTAATGCTTGTGGTGGGAGTTTTCCCTTTTCGAGAGAAATTACAGTGTTTCTTTTTACAATTTTTGAAGCTTGAGGTTTCGGGTTTTCCATGGTAACAAATGTATATTTTATGACGCTAAAAACAGTTTGATTTTCAATTTAACTTGTACACAGTTTTTGTTTATAACTAAGTAATTTGTTAATAACTCATTAGGTAATTAATATGCGAAATATTCCTTATTTTTGGATGATGAAAAACAAAAAACACACCTGGTTTTGGGTGTTATTTCTTCCGATACAATGGTTTGCTGTTCAAATATTATCAAATATACCGGCTTTTATTGAAGAATATTATTCCACAGGACTATTTCCTATTACCGTTAAGTTTCAGCGTATTTTATTGGGGTGGATTCCTTTTTCAATTGGCGATGTTTTATATGTTATTGCTGTTTATCTGATTATTAAATCAATTGTGAATGCAATTCGTAAAAGAAAAATTGGGATACTAAGAATTACAGCAACAATCTCTATTGTTTATTTTGTTTTTCAACTTTCTTGGGGTTTAAATTATTTACGAGAACCTATTCACAAAACTTTTAATATTAGCGAGTTAAATTATACAACTGAAGAATTGAACGTGTTTACACTTAAGTTAGTTGAAACCATTAATAAAACTCAATTCGAAATAACCCAAAATGATTCACTAAAAGTTTCTGTTCCATACACTCGTAAAGAAATCTATACTAAAGTGAATGTTGGATATAATAAGCTGAGTCAATTATACCCAGAATTGATTTATAAAAATGAATCAATAAAGCATTCGCTCCTAAGTTATCCTTTAAGTTATATGGGGTTTTCTGGATATATAAATCCGTTTACCGGAGAAGCACAAGTAAATAGTCTCAATCCTTTAGTAACCTACCCCTCTACTAGTTGTCATGAAGTGGCACATCAATTAGGCTTTGCAGCCGAAAACGAGGCTAATTTTATTGGATTTTTAACAGCTATCAATAATGACGATATTTATTTTCAATATTCTGGCTATTATATGGCGTTGCGTTATGCGTTGAATGAATTATACATACGCGATAAAGAAAAATACAAATTTGCCTTAAAAGAATTGAATAAAGGTGTCCTTATTAATATGAAAGAAACTCAGGAGTATTGGCAGCAATTTCAAAATCCGTTAGAACCCTATTTTAAAAGTATTTTTAATCAATACCTTAAGGCGAACAAACTAACTGAAGGAATTAAAAATTATAATTTGATGCTCGGGTTACTGATTAACTATGAAAAGAATAAGCAAATAAACTTATTTATTTATGATTAACGCTTAATTTTGACTTCTTTAATTCAACATTGAAGCACATAAAAATAACAGTTTTTATTTTATGATTACTAGAAACTTTTTTCTTATAGTTCTAATTTTACTTGGGTCCAATTTACACTCCCAACGAAACTATAAATATGAAAATTTCGGAAACAGATCCATTCTATTAAATGGAAATGTTACCGGTAGTGTTGATGATTTAGGAGCTACCTATTACAATCCTGCACGGCTCGCTTTAATAAAAGGTCCAGCGCTCTTAATCAACGCGAAAATCTATGAAATTGCTAATATTAAAATAGCCAACATTACTCTTGATGGAAAAGATTTATCATCTTCTAAATTTAACAGCGTACCTAGCATGCTCGCAGGAACTTTTAAGTTAAAATCTCTAGAAGGTCATCATTTTGCTTATTCTGTTTTTTCAAAAAATTACTCCGATTTTTCTCTTGGTTATAAAGGAGAGGTAGAAGAAATATTAGATCCAGATCCATCATTAGCACTCAATAAATATGTTAGCGGCACAAGCATTAATAATAAACTACGAGAAAATTGGGTTGGAATTTCTTGGGCAACTTCTATTTCTGAAAATTTTAGCATTGGCGCATCCTTATTTGGGTCTGATTATAAACATGAAATAGGGAGATCTGAAGAATTAAATATTATTGATGATTCTGACAACGTTATTAATTACAATAAGTTAAGCGCTATTAAACAAGAATCTTATGGCCTTTTTGCTAAGATTGGCGCTGCTTGGCAGTTTCAAAAATTTACTTTAGGCGCAAACATGAGCCTACCTTATCTAGAAGTATATGGTAAAGGAAAATTTCACTTCGAAGAATTTCTATCTGGGATTGGTAATGGGGAGGATATCTTTACCTATAATGATTTTAACAATTTAGATTCAAAAAGAAAACAACCATTCGGAATGGCAATTGGTGCTGGGATTCCGTTTAAAAAGAACATGCTACATCTTGATGTAAGTTATAATGCACCTTTAAACAATTATGAGAAAGTCGGCATACCAAATTTAATTAGTGAAACTGAAGATGACATCCCTATTACAACTTTTAACGAAGAGTTGAAATCTATTTTTAATTTTGGAGTAGGTGCAGAAATTTTCACTTCAGATTTTTTAAATTTTTATGGTAGTATTTCATCCGATTTCTCCCCATACATCTACACATCTACTGACGAACCCAATGAAAACATACGACTCACTTCAAATTATTTTCATTATGGTTTTGGCGCTAATCTTTCTTTTAAATGGGCAAATATAATTATTGGAACCATTTATTCTAACGGAAGCATACGATATATAGAGTCTTCGGGTTTCCCCATCTCACCTGTAAATACCCCCTCTAACGACCCCTCGAAACTCAAATCCAACCGATGGCGTTTTATTATAGGTTTTGAAATTTTATTTATTAACGAAGACAAACTTAAAAAGTACGGAATTGATAAAAATTTATTTTAAAAATGCATAAAATTATTTCTAGTATTCATAATCCAATCATAAAAGAAATTTGTCTTTTAACAGACAAATCTCGTGCTCGAAAAAAATACAATCGATTTATTATTGAAGGGCAGCGAGAAATTTCACTAGCCATTGAAGGAGGTTATCAAATTGCAACTATTTTATTTAACACCACTATTACCTCTTTAGATGCAATACAAGAGCTATTCCTTCTTGATCATACAGAACACATCGAAGTAAGCTCAGAGGTTTATCAAAAAATTGCATACAGGGGAACAACTGAAGGTGTTATTGCTGTTGTACAAACAAAAGACTTGGGTCTCCATAATTTGAAATTAGAAAAAGAATGTCCACTTATTCTTGTTGCTGAAGCACCTGAAAAACCAGGGAATATTGGTGCATTACTAAGGACAGCAGACGCTGCAAATGTTGATGCTGTTATTATTGCAAATCCAAAAACGGATTTATACAATCCAAATATTATTCGTTCTAGTGTGGGTTGTGTATTTACCAATCAAATTGCCACTGGGTCAACCACAGAAATTATATCATTTCTAAAAGAGAGAAATGTTGAAATTTATTGTGCTGCACTTTTAGAAGGTTCAGAAGTCTATCAAAAGCAAGATTTCACCCCTGCAAGCGCTATTGTTGTTGGAACAGAAGCAACAGGTCTATCTAGTGAATGGCTAGAGAATTCAACCAAGAATATTATTATTCCGATGCAAGGAAAAATTGATTCTATGAATGTTTCTGTTGCAGCAGGAATCCTTATTTTTGAGGCGAAAAGACAACGGGATTTTAAATAAGGATTTCACAATAAGCAAAAAGTTTGTAATACTCCCTTTGTCACTCCTGTGAAGGCAAGAATCCAGAATTAGGTAAGGTTTAGATTCCTGCCTTCGCAGGAATGACAAATAAGAAACATTTAGTTCAATACAAGATTGCCGCAATTTTCACAAAGTATCGCAACAATAATAAAAAAACATGACACCAAACACCCTATTTCATATCATCATTTCAATATTAATTATCAACTTTATTTTTGATAAAATACTAGACTTTTTAAATGCGAAACACTATAACGACAAACTGCCTTTAGAAGTCGCTGATGTTTATGATAAAACCGAATATTTAAAGTCGCAAAATTACAAAAAGGTAAACTTCAGATTAAGTACTATAACATCTTTAATATCAATTGTAATAACTTTGTTATTTTTACTTTTAGACGGGTTCGTATTTGTAGATGAAATTGCTAGAGATATCAGTGATAATAATATTATAATTACACTTATTTTCTTCGGGATTATTATGTTAGGAAGTGATATTTTGATGACTCCTTTTTCATATTATAAAACCTTTGTGATTGAAGAAAAATTTGGATTCAACAAATCCACTAAGAAGTTGTTTTGGTTGGATAAATTGAAAGGTTGGCTAATGACTATTCTTTTGGGCGGACTTATCTTATCCCTTATTGTATGGTTTTATGAATTTGCAGGAGATCAGTTTTGGATTTACGCATGGGGATTGGTTGCTGTATTTACCTTATTTATGAATATGTTTTACTCCACATTGATTGTTCCTTTGTTTAATAAACAAACCCTCTTAGAGGAAGGTGACCTAAAAATGGAAATTGAGCAGTTTGCTAAAAAGGTTGATTTTAAACTCGATAATATCTTTGTGATTGATGGCTCTAAACGCTCTAGCAAAGCAAATGCGTACTTTGCTGGATTCGGAAAAACAAAACGAATTGTCCTTTATGACACATTGATTAATGATTTATCAACTGAAGAAATTGTAGCGGTTTTAGCGCATGAAGTTGGGCATTACAAAAGAAAGCACACTATCTTTAATTTAACGGCTTCTATCCTACTCACCGGATTCACTTTATATATTTTATCCCTTTTAATTAGCAATCCGTTGTTGTCTGAAGCCTTAGGAACACAACCAAGTTTTCATATTGGCTTGATTGCTTTCGGAATACTCTATTCGCCTATTTCAGAAATCACAGGCTTGTTAATGAATATCATTTCTCGTAAGTTTGAATACCAAGCAGATAATTATGCCAAAGAACATTATGGCGCTGCTCCTTTGGTTTCATCACTAAAAAAACTATCAAAAAATAGTTTGAGTAATTTAACTCCTCATAAAGCCTATGTTTTTATGCATTATTCGCATCCAACGTTGAGAGAGCGTATTGTCAATTTATTAAAATAAAAACTTATTGTAATTTCTATTGATATAACCCCTCAAAAAAAGGGTTTTCCTCTTGTTGTTTAACAATAATTCAACTACTTTTATTCTATGGCATACAACGTAAGCGTAGAAGAAGAAAATAAGGAAATTGCAAAGCGATATAAGGATTTGCTAAAAGGAACATATAAAAGTTTAACGACTGATAATAAGAAAGATATCCGCAGGGCTTTTGACTTTGCTGTTGAAGCTCATAGTGGTCAACGTAGAAGAACAGGGGAACCTTATATTTATCACCCTATTGCAGTTGCAAAAATTGTTGCCTATGAAATAGGATTAGGTACTAAATCTATAATTGCTGCACTACTACATGATGTTGTTGAAGATACACATCACACTTTAGATGATATTGAACAAGAATTTGGAGAAACAATCGCAAGAATTGTAAATGGGTTAACTAAAATTTCTCGTCTAAGTAAAGATCAAGACGCCTCTATACAAGCAGAGAATTTCAGAAAAATGATTCTTACTTTAAATGATGATGTTCGAGTTATTTTAATAAAATTAGCAGATAGGTTGCACAATATGCAAACCATGGATGCAATGCCTGACCACAAGCAATTAAAAATAGCATCAGAAACATTATATATATATGCGCCGCTTGCTCATCGTTTAGGACTATATAATATTAAAAACGAATTAGAAGATCTCGGATTAAAATATACAGAACCCGAAGTTTTTAATGATATCTTCGGAAAAATTAAAAACAGTAAAGAAGGTCAAGAAAAATATATTCTCTCTTTTTCTAATGTGATAAAAGAGACCCTAACCAAAGAAAATTTTAAATATAAAATTAAAGGACGTACTAAGTCCATCTACTCTATTCGTAAAAAAATGAGAGTTCAAGATGTTACTTACGATGAAATCTATGACAAATTTGCCATTCGAATTGTATACAAATCAGAACCTTCGCAAGAAAAATTTGATGCTTGGAAAATCTATTCAATAGTTACCGATCATTTTCAGCCCAACCCTACTCGATTACGCGATTGGATTACACAGCCCAAAACCACAGGTTACGAATCACTACATATTACGGTAATGGGTCCTTTAGGTCACTGGGTAGAAGTGCAAATTCGCTCTGAAAGAATGGATGAAATAGCAGAGAAAGGCTATGCAGCGCATTATAAATACAAACATTCTAAGGAAAAAGAAAGCAGTTTAGACACCTGGTTAAACCGACTTAGAGAAACATTAGAAAGTCCAGATGTAAATGCCTTTGATTTTGTAGAAGATTTTAAATTGAATTTATATTCTGACGAAATTTTTATTTTCACACCAAAAGGTGAATTGAAAGCGATGCCCACAGATGCTACCGCCTTAGACTTTGCGTTTTCTATTCATACTGAAATAGGAATGAAATGTCGTGGTGCAAAAGTAAACAACAAACTATGTCCTATAAATCATGTTTTAAAAAGTGGTGATCAAGTTGAAATAATTACTGCAACCGAACAAACCCCAAAATTAAGATGGCTTGATTTTGTGGTTACATCAAGGGCTAGAACCCGAATTAAAGCAGCGCTTAAAGATGAGCAAAAAGAAATAGCAAATGAGGGCAAGGAAATCCTTACCCGAAAAATGCGTTCAATGAAAATTAAACTAAACAAAGCCACTATTAATGAGATGGTTAGTTTCTTTAAACTAAAAACAAGTTTAGATTTATTTTATAGGGTTGGAAATGGATCTTTAGAAAGCAGTCAACTTAAAGATTTTACCATTCAAAGAAGAAATGCGTTTTTAAGTTTCTTTAAAAAACGGATGAAACGCAATACGCCAAGTCCAACACTCCACAAAAACGAAATCAATGATAATTTTGATATGTTGGTTTTCGGACAAGAAGAGGAAGAAGAACAATTAGATTATAGTTATGCAAAGTGTTGCAATCCAATTCCTGGAGATAATGTTTTTGGTTTTTTAACAATTAATGAAGGACTCAAAGTACATAAAAAAGATTGCCCGAACGCTGTAAGCTTGCAGGCAAATTATGCTTATCGCATTATGAAAGCGACTTGGATTGATTCCTCTCAACAAAATTTTAATGTATTTTTAAAGGTTAGTGGAACTGATGATTTTGGCTTAGTAAGTCAATTAACAAGGGTAATTTCTAACAACATGCACGTTAACATTCACAACCTAAACATTAGTAGTGTAGATGGCTTATTTGAAGGGCAAATGACGATTAGTATTAAAAACAACAAACAACTTCAAAAATTAACGGATAACATAAAAAAAATTAAGGGAATTAATAAAGTTGAACGTATTCACAAGCAATAATTCTATTCATAACTTTAGTCAATAATTTTACTTATTTACAAGTATTACTCTAAAAAAAACCCTTAATTTTGTTTTTTTGTTTACAAATATAATATATGATTGACAGCAAAGATAATCAAGCGATTGTACGTGAAGTATTTGTCAAATACCTACAATCTAATAGGCACCGCAAAACCCCTGAACGATTCGCTATACTTCAAGAAATCTATAATTTATCAGAACATTTTGATATTGAGTTTTTGTACGTTAGAATGAAAAACAAAAAATACCGAGTTTCACGCGCTACACTATATAATACTATAGAACTTTTGTTAGAATGTGGATTGGTAAGAAAGCATCAATTTGGGGAAAACTATGCACATTACGAAAAATCGTTTTTTGACAAACAACACGATCATGTAATACTTACGGATACTGGTAATGTTATGGAGTTTTGTGACCCAAGAATTCATATCATAAAAAAAACAATAGAAGACACTTTTAATATAAATATTCACTCTCACTCTTTGTACTTTTATGGTACAAAAAAAGAAGAAAAAAACGCATAATTCAAAATATAATGGCTGTAAATTTATTACTAGGATTGCAATGGGGCGATGAAGGAAAAG
>JAGLDM010000280.1 GCA_023145595.1 Flavobacteriaceae bacterium
TTCTTTACCATTTTAGAACCAACAAATTCGTGACCATGAAACGTCCAACCTATTTTTTTATCAAATTTTTTGGTAGGTGCTTTACCTATATCATGCAACAAAGCTGCCCATCTCAGCCATAAATTATTTGTAGTTTTTGAAATATTATCAACTACCTGTAAAGTGTGATAAAAATTATCTTTATGCTTTTGACCTTCTACCTCTTCTACTCCTTTTAAAGCTATTAATTCTGGAAGTATTTGCTGTAATAATCCTGTTCGTTCCAACAATAAAAACCCAATTGAAGGAACTGGAGATTCAATTATTTTATTCAATTCCACAACAATGCGCTCTCTTGTAATAATTTTTAATCGCTCTGAATTTTTTGAAATTGAATCCAACGATTCCTTTTCAATTACAAAATTTAATTGTGTTGCAAACCGAATGGCTCTCATCATCCGCAAAGGATCATCAGAATAGGTTATATCTGGATTTAAAGGCGTTTTTATTAATTTATTTTCTAAATCTACAAGTCCATCAAAAGGATCGAGCAATTCACCCAAACTATCTTTATTTAGACTTATTGCCAACGCATTAATGGTGAAATCTCTTCTTTTCTGATCATCTTCCAAAGTGCCATTTTCCACAATCGGATTACGACTATCTTCAGAATAAGATTCTTTTCGAGCACCTACAAATTCCACTTCAATATCATCATAACGAAGCATTGCTGTTCCGTAGGTTTTAAAGACTTGAACTTTTGGTTTGGTTGGTAGTAAACTCGCTACTTTTTGGGCGAGTTCAATTCCGCTTCCTATTGCAACAATATCAACGTCCTTAGCGACCCCTCGTTCTAAAATATAATCACGTACAAAACCGCCAATCACATAACTATCTACTGAAAGTTCTTCTGCTGCCTGACTTATAAAATTAAAAACGGGATGCTTAATAGCATCTTTGTATTGTTGTTGCATGGTTTATTTACGTAAAAAATCAATTTTCCCAGACTTGCTAACTCTTACAATTTGAGAAGTAATTCCGCTTGAATTTTGAAGTGGCAAATTTACGATATAATCTACCCTATCCAAAAGCAAGGGATTAATTTCATCAAAAGATTTCGGAGTTGATTCTCCAGAAATATTTGCAGAAGTTGAAACCAATGGCTTTCCGAATTGCTGAATTAACTCATGAGTAAAACCTTCTTTATAAATATTATTAAATCCTTTTTGATGGCACTCAATCTATTCGTTCTTGAGACAAAAAACTCACAATTAATATAGTTCTTAGATATGCCTCTAAATTATAGAATCCAAAAACACTAAGCATTACCTAAGACTTCTTAAAAAAACACTTTTAACATCTCATTAGTGCAAAATTGGCGGTTTTGTGTTTGTTTTATTCCAATCTCTATCTCCGATTAAATGACGCCTACACCCCTTATGAGGGATCTAAATATCTTTTATCTTAATATCTTCTTTAACTTTTCCTTAATTATTTTGATTCTATACTTGAACAAAACTTTTTTACCCAGTCTATATCCTAGACCCTCAGCAAAAACTTGCATACATGGGACACATTTTCCGCACGGCAGTTCATTTATAGGGTTATGACAAAACCAAGTTTTATTCATAATATCAATAAATCCTCTTTCCTCTGCAATTTGCTTCATTTCTAATTTAGAAATATTTAATAATGGGAAGTGAAAATTTCCAAACACATGAATTAAATCTTGTGATGATTTTTCTTTATTTACAGTAATGTACTCCCCTGTGACTTCATTTCTGTTTTTCTTTAACTCACCAAATATAGCTGCTATACCAGTAATCAATTCGCTTTTTTCAATACCTAATTCAATATTCTTTATTTTTTTTGAAAATCTTGCAAGCCACTCATATTGATCTCCCAGCTTTCGACCACTAACAGATTTATACTCTTTACGAATTTTATTATAAGATTTTGTTATATCACTATCTGGCTCAACATCTGAAACAAATTCGATGATTAATTGATTGATTGTACATTTAGTTGTTTCTAACCTAAGAATTTCTGCAGTTAAAGATTCTATGGTCTCTAATTCTAATTTTGTCGATACCCTATTTTCATCGATCAAGTAAAGTGGCTGGATTATTACTTCTTTATCAGACAACTGGAAAATTCTGAATGTTGAATCCCAACCTCCGGTCCACAAGACATTTATAATTTTCATTTTTATGGCATTTAGTTTGTTTACCTTATAAGTTTAGATATGTTTTCCTAACCCAAACACTTCACTTTTTTAAGCATAATTGCTGTTGCATGGTTTATTTACGTAAAAAATCAATCTTCCCATCTTTGCTAACTCTCACTATTTGAGAAGCAACTCCTCGTGAATTTTGAAGTGGCAAATTTACG
>JAGLDM010000281.1 GCA_023145595.1 Flavobacteriaceae bacterium
GAAGTTGGAAATATGTCTGACGAGAATTATGCGAAATTGGATTTACATAAAAATATAGTCGATCAAATCACCTTGGTTTCTCCTTCAGGTAAGCCAATGCAACGCGAATCAGATTTGATAGACGTTTGGTTCGATTCAGGTTCAATGCCGTATGCACAATGGCATTATCCGTTTGAAAACAAAGAATTGATTGACGATAAAAAGTTTTATCCTGCCGATTTCATCGCAGAAGGAGTTGATCAAACAAGAGGTTGGTTTTATACTTTACATGCAATCGGAACGCTAGTTTTTGATTCAAAAGCCTATAAAAATGTAGTTTCTAATGGACTCGTTTTAGATAAAACAGGTAAGAAAATGTCTAAACGTTTAGGGAATACTGTTGATCCGTTTGAAACAATGGATAAATACGGTCCAGATGCTACACGTTGGTATATGATTTCAAATGCGAATCCGTGGGACAATTTAAAATTTGATATTGACGGAATTGATGAGGTGCGTCGTAAGTTTTTCGGAACCTTATATAACACCTATTCATTCTTTACTTTATATGCAAATCTTGATAAATTCAGTTATGCTGAAGATGAAATTGCTATTGAGAAACGACCAGAAATTGATCGTTGGGTTTTATCAGAATTGAACACTTTAATTCGTAGGGTAGAAGAGTCTTTTGATGATTATGAGCCAACCAAAGCGGCGCGTTATATTCAGTATTTTGTTACTGAAAACTTAAGTAACTGGTTTGTTCGTTTAAGTAGAAGACGTTTTTGGAAAGGAGATTATCAGCAGGATAAAATTTCTGCATATCAAACTTTATATACCTGTATGTTAACAGTTGCCAAACTGAGTTCACCAATAGCACCATTTTTTATGGATGCTTTGTACAAAGATTTGACGGCAGTTACAGGAAAGGGGATGGAATCTATTCATTTAGAGTCATTCCCCAAACATGACAATTCATTGGTTGATTCAGATTTAGAACGCAAAATGCAAAAGGCGCAAAAAATATCTTCAATGGTGTTATCACTTCGGAAAAAAGAAATGATAAAAGTGCGTCAGCCGTTGCAAAGAGTGATGATTCCTGTATTAGACCAACAAGATAGAGATGATATCTTAGCAATTCAAGATTTAATTATTTCTGAAGTAAATGTAAAAGAAATTGAGTTGTTAGATGATGCTTCAAATATTTTAGTGAAGAATATTAAACCGAACTTTAAAGTTTTAGGTCCAAAATATGGAAAGGAAATGCGCTTTGTTGGTGCAGCCATTCAAAAGTTTACAGCAGAAGATATTAACAAAATCGAAAAAGAGGGTGTGATTTCTGTTAAAATCAACGAGAATTTTGTAAACTTGTCCATAGAAGAAGTAGAGATTGCATCACAGGATATCGAAGGCTGGCTAGTTTCCAACCAAGGGAATTTAACAGTAGCTTTAGATGTTACTATTACAGATGATTTACGAGAAGAAGGGAATGCACGAGAGTTGATTAATAGAGTGCAGAACTTACGTAAAGATTCAGGGCTGGATGTAACAGACAGAATCAAATTAAGTATACAAAAGAATTCAATTTTAGAGCAAGCGGTTCAAACAAATGAATCCTATATTAAAAATGAAACTTTGACAGAACAATTGTTGTTTGTTGATGAGATTAAAGAAGGAACTGAAATCTCTTTTGATACGATTGAAACTAAAATATTAATTGAAAAAATTGAAGAAAATGACTAAAACTACAAGTAAATTTACGGATGCTGATTTAGCCGAATTCAAAGAGATAATTACAGCAAAAATAGCTCATGCGCAAGAAGATTTAGACTTGTTAAAACGAGCTTTTAAAAACGATAGTGATAACAGAACAGAGGATACTTCTCCTACTTTCAAAACTTTTGAAGCAGGCTCTGAAACGATGAGCAAAGAGGCAAATGTTCAATTGGCAATTCGTCAAGAAAAATTTATTCGCGATTTGAATAATGCTTTATTACGCATAAAAAACGGTACGTATGGCATTTGCCGTGTTACTGGGAAATTAATTCAAAAGGAACGATTAAAATTGGTTCCTCATGCTACTTTGAGTATTGAAGCAAAGAAGAGTCAAAAATAAAAAGACTTCTGTTGAAAAAAGCACTTAGTATTGTTTTCGTTGTTTTATTGATTGATCAAATCGTAAAAGTTTACATAAAAACACATTTTTATTTAGGAGAAACTGTTTATGTTTTTGGACTCGATTGGGCTCGTATTCATTTCGTAGAAAATTACGGAATGGCATGGGGAACTGAATTTGGAGGTAAAACAGGAAAACTTTTTCTAACATTTTTTAGAATCGCAGCAGTATTTGGTATTATCTATTGGCTCAAAACCTCCATCAAAAACAAAGAGTCAAGATTACTGTTATTTGCAATACCCCTCATATTGGCGGGGGCAATCGGAAACATTGTAGATTCTATTTTTTACGGAATTATTTTTGATACCCCAGGAGGAAGAAATTTAGCAACGCTATTCGCTGAAGATGGTTACGCTCCTTTTTTTCATGGTCGCGTTGTTGATATGTTCTATTTTCCTTTTATTGAACACGGAACTTTTCCAGAATGGATTCCGTTTTTAGGCGGAGGAACTTTTACCTTTTTTAATGGAATATTTAATGTAGCAGATTTTGCTATTTCTTGCGGAGTAATAATCCTAATTATTTTTAATAAGCGTGTTTTTCCAAAGGAAATAGAAGAGGGAAAGGAAATCCCTAAAGAAGTTATTTAACAGCTTCAAGAAACTTTTCTAAATGGTCATTTCGACATAATCCATTAAAACGATTTTATACCATTGGTTACTCCCATCATGGGTTTCTGGAACTAAATCAAACTTTTCTGCAATCTCTTCAGGAATATTTCCCGACTTCATGGTTACAATAGTCATTTGAGGATTTTTATAACACCCAATATTTAACGCATCCAATTGATCGAAAAGTCATTGTGCTCTCATGAGAATAATACTGGTTTTTTCTAGTACAGTATAATTATGTTTTTCTTGTGATCCAAAATAACACCAAAAAAGTAATAAATTACTTTTTTCACTTTAACATTAAGTGTTTGGTTGAGTAATAAAAAAAAATAGGTAACTTCGTTATATGCAACCTACATTAGAAGTACAATTAAAAACATTGCCAAATAACCCAGGGGTTTATCAATTCTATGATATCAATGAAAAATTACTGTATGTAGGAAAGGCAAAAAATTTAAAAAAAAGAGTTTCTTCATATTTTAATAAAACGCATGATAATGGTAAAACCAGAGTTTTAGTTAAAAAAATATGCAGCGTTAAACATATTATAGTCGCTACAGAAACAGATGCTTTGTTGTTAGAAAACAATCTGATTAAAAAGTATCAACCAAGGTATAATGTGATGTTGAAAGACGACAAAACATATCCGTGGATTTGCATAAAAAAGGAACGATTTCCTAGAATATTTTTGACTCGGAATGTGATTAAAGATGGCTCAGAGTATTATGGACCTTATACATCTGTTCGGACAGTAAAGGTTTTACTGGATTTAATTAGAGATTTGTATCAGTTGCGTACATGTAATTTTTTTTTAAGTGAAAAGAATATTGAAGATGAAAAATATAAACTCTGTTTAGAATACCATATCGGAAATTGCAAGGCACCTTGTGAAAATAGGCAGACGGAAGAAAATTACGATAAAGGAATTAAGGAAATAAGGCAAATCATTAAGGGAAATTTTAAAGATTCGCTGGAGACTTTAAAAAGGCTCATGAATGAATTTGCTGATAAAATGGAGTTTGAGCAAGCCCAAAAAATTAAAGAAAAAATAAATCAATTATCTAATTATCAGGCGAAATCTACGGTTGTGAACCCGTCGATAAATGATGTAGATGTTTTTACTATTATTTCGGATGAAAGTTATGGGTATGTGAATTTCTTTAAGATAATGAACGGATCTATAATTCAGTCGCATACATCAGAAATAAAAAAGAAATTGGATGAGACGGATAAAGAGTTGTTAGAGTTAACGATCATTGAAATTCGACAGCGTTTCAATTCGCAATCAAAAGAAATTTATGTGCCATTTACTGTTGATGTTGGAAGTGAAATAAAAGTTACAATTCCGAGATTAGGAGACAAAAAACAGATTGTAGATTTGTCTTTAAGAAACGCAAAATATTTTAGACAAGAGCAATTTAAGCAGATAAAAATTGTTGATCCAGACCGTCATGTAAATCGAATTATGGCGCAAATGAAAAAGGATTTAAGAATGCTAAAAGAACCAAGGCATATAGAGTGTTTTGATAATTCTAATATTCAGGGAACACATCCGGTTGCAGCGTGTGTTGTGTTTAGGAATGGCAAGCCAAGTAAAAAGGAGTATCGAAATTTTAATATAAAGACGGTAGAAGGTCCAGATGATTTTGCTTCTATGGAAGAGGTTGTATTTCGTAGGTATAAAAGATTGCTTTCAGAAGGAGAAGATTTGCCACAATTAATTGTGGTTGATGGAGGAAAAGGGCAACTATCATCGGCATTAAAAAGTTTAGATATTTTAGGTTTAAGAAACAAAATTGCAATTATCGGAATTGCGAAAAGATTGGAGGAAATTTATTACCCGAATGATCCAATTCCACTATATTTGGATAAGAAATCGGAATCGTTGAAGATTATTCAGCAGTTACGAAATGAAGCGCATCGTTTTGGGATTGCACATCACAGAAATAAGCGTAGTAAAAATGCTATTCAGACCGAATTGGAACAGATTTCGGGAATTGGGCAACAAACTATTGTAACATTACTACAACATTTTAGATCTACTAAAAGAGTGTCAGAGGCTAATTTGAAAGAATTAGAAGAAGTCGTTGGAGTCTCTAGAGCGGCTAAACTGTATAATTATTATCATAAAGAATGAAAATTTTTATTGTTTTTTTATTGGTATTCTATTCTTGCTTTGTGTTTTCTCAGCAAGAAATCAACAATGAGCAAAAAGATTTAAAAGTAGGGCTTGTATTGTCTGGTGGAGGCGCAAAAGGCTTTGCACATATTGCTGTTTTAAAAGTTTTAGAAGAAGCAAATGTGCGTGTAGATTATATTTCGGGTACAAGTATGGGAGCAATAATTGGGGCGATGTACGCCTCAGGATACAGCGCTAAGCAAATAGATTTACTTATTAGAAATGTAGATTTTAATGAGTTGATCTTGGATGAAATACCAAGAAAATCGAAACCTTTTCACGAAAAAGAAAAAGGGGAAAAGTATGCACTCATTTTGCCTGTAAAAAATGGAAGAGTAAGTCTTCCGTTGGCCTTATCTAGTGGTCAAAATATTTTGAACCTTTTAACAGATGGCCTCAGCCATGTAGATACTATTTCTGATTTTAGTAAACTTCCGATACCTTTTGTGTGTGTTGCTACAGACCTTGAAACTGGAGAAAAGGTGGTTTTAAAAGATGGGTTTTTGCCATTGGCCATTCAGGCGAGTGGAGCATTTCCAACCTTATTGGCACCTGTTGAAATTGACGGGAGATTATTGGTTGATGGCGGAATTATGAATAACTTCCCTGTAGATGAGGTGCAGAAAATGAATCCGGATATAATTATTGGTGTCGAATTGGGAAATAAATTCAGTAACAGAGAGGGGTTGAATTCTGGAATTAGTATAATTAATCAAATTTTAAGTTTTCAAATTTATGATAATTATGATGAGCAAAGAGCGAATACAGATGTTTTAATTCATCCAGATATGACGAACTATAAAGTTACGTCGTTTAGCGATTATGATGCTATTTATAAATTGGGTGAAGTTTCGGCTCGTAATCAGTTTGATGCTTTGGTTGCTATAGGAGAACAACAATCAAAAAAGAAAATTCATGCACCTATAAGCCCACAGCCAAAAAATATATTTATTCATAAAATAAATATTAATGGGAATGAAGATTATACAGACTCTTATGTGAAGTCTAAAATGCAAATAGGAGTAGGTCAAGCAATTACACTACAACATTTCTCAGAGGGATTAAATAATTTAACCGCAACAGGAAATTTTTCAAGTATTCAATATAGGATTGAAGAAACGGGTGATGGCAGCGTCATTAATTTAAAGTTAAAACAAAATACGGTTAAGGCTAGTGTGAAACTTGCGTTGCATTATGATGATTTATATAAGGCCGCAATGCTGGTTAACTATACTGTAAAACACTTAATTATCAAGAACGATATTGTTTCTGCTGATTTGATTCTAGGGGATAATATTCGTTACAATTTTGATTATTTTATTGATAATGAATCGAATTGGAGTATTGGATTAAAGTCCCGATATAATACTTTTAAAAAAGATATGGCTTTTGATTGGGTAGACAGCGATATTAATAAAATTGATTTAAAATACTTAGATTTTACGAATACACTCTATTTTCAAAATGTACTTAATAGAAAACTTGCATTGAGAATTGGAGTTGAACATAAAAACATTAGAGCATATACGGAAACATTTATCCCTATAACATTAAAGAATGATCGATATAAATATTACTTTGATAGGAGTAATTATTTAAACTTTATATCCTGCCTTAAGCTGGATACTTATGATAAAAAATACCTTCCAAAGAGCGGGGTTAATTTTGATGTTGAATTTCGATGGTATTTAGTTTCGAGTGATTATAATGAAAACTTTAAGTCATTCTCTCAATTAACAGGGGAGTTAGCCTATGCTCATAGTTTTTTTAACAATAAATTCACGGCACATATAATTTCAGAAGCAGGAATAAATATTGGAGAGAATAATGTTGATGTCTTGAATTACCATTTGGGAGGTTATGGAGAGAATTACATCAATACATTTATTCCTTTTTACGGCTATGACTTTGGTAAATTATCTGGTGAAGGGTATCTTTTAACAGCCTTAAAATTAAGGCATGAAATATTTAGAAAAAATTATTTAATGGCAACAGCGGCTGCCGCAAGAGTTGGTCGTGATTTTTTTAATTCGGGAAATATATTTGAGGATTCTAAAACAGGTTATGGATTTGGATATGGGGTAGATTCGTTTTTAGGCCCTATTGAATTGAATTACACTTATTCTCCAGACATCAAAAAAAACTTTTGGTATTTTAATTTAGGGTACTGGTTTTGAATCGTTTAGATTCGATTTGTAAATGCAACTCTTAAATTGTTGAGGAGCATTATTTAACAAAACAGGAAAAAGGGTCACCTTAGTTTTGTAAGAAATAGAATCATTACCTCAAAAAATCGCCAAACTTAAAGTTGCAATGATTCGTGTCATTGCTGACAATTTTTAAAAAAAGTTAGTCGGATCTAAAACTTTTGCGATAATTAGTTGGAGTTAACCCCATACTTTTTTTAAAGTAGTGGTTAAAATTTGCAAGATTATTGTAGCCGCATTCGTAGCAAATTTTTGTAATCTGTTTATCTGTTTCGGCTAATAATTTTGCTGCTATTCCAATTCTAACACTTTTAACATACTCCATAAAAGTGATTTCTGTTTTCTTTTTAAAATATCTACAAAATGAACTAGGAGCCATATTTAATACGGCAGAGGCTTCCTCAAGTTTTATTCCTTCTTGAATGTTTTGGAACACATACTCGTAAATTTTATTTATTTTTTCGAGATTTGCTGAAAACGGAGCATTCAGATTTACTGGGTTTGAAAGAAATTTTCTGTTTTTAGTTTTTAAAAGGATATTGATTGTTTGGAGGAGATTAATATAATATTCCAAACCTTTCAAGTGAACCATCTTTTCAAGAATCGCTTTAATTTCACTAATATCATCTATTTTAAAACGAATTCCGCGATTGGCACTTGTTAATAGATTAAACACGCTATCTAATTCTGGGATGTTAAAAAAATCTGATTTTATAATGTCTTCATTGAAATGTGTAACAATGCAGGTAGATTTATTGTCTTTTTCATGGTCTAAGACCTCCCAACAGTGAGGAAGATCCTTTCCTAAAAGGACTAAATCACCTTTTTCAAAACCAGAAATATTATCGCCTACAATCCTTCTTCCTGATCCATGGGTAATTAAATTTAGTTCAAAATTTGTGTGCGAATGAATTCTTTCATTTGACATTAAAGGCAACTCCCTTGTAATAAAGGATTGTCTTTCTGGCACGAAAATTTTTTCAAATACAAATTCCATTATATTGACTAATTTTTTCAAAAATACGTAATATAATCGTCACGGCGGTTAAAATATGATGTAATACAAATAATATTATTGAGAAGAATTAAAGTTATTTAAATTTAATTTGCGTGAATTAAATTATATAAAATGAATTTACCATTAAAAGGAATTATTCCACCAATGATTACGCCGTTAACAAAGGGTGGGGACTTAGATATAAAAGGATTAAAAAACTTGATTAATCACTTGTTAGAAGGTGGTGTTCATGGTATTTTTCTGTTAGGAACAAACGGAGAGGCACCAAGTTTACCTTATAAATTACGAAAGGAATTAATTAGTGAGGCTTGTAAATTAGTAAACAAAAGAGTTCCAGTTCTTGTTGGAATTACAGATACAATCTTTGAAGGATCAATTGAAATTGCAAACCATGCTAAAGAATCAGGGGCAGATGCTGTTGTTATTGCACCTCCTTATTATATGCCAATATCACAATCTGAAATGGTTAAATACTTAGAGAATTTAGTTCCTAAATTACCATTACCATTTATAATGTATAATATGCCAAGTTGCACAAAAATGCATTTGACTATTGATACCATTAAAAAAGCAAAAGAACTTGGCGCTATTGGAGTAAAAGATAGTTCGGGTGATGCAGGTTATTTCTATTCGTTGGTTGAAGAATTTAAAGATTCTCCTCAATTCTCATTAATTACAGGGACAGAGATGTTTCTACCAGAAACTATTATTTATGGCGGACATGGAGCTGTAGCAGGAGGGGGCAATTTTTTCCCAAGATTATTTGTAGATTTATACGAAGCGTCTGTTGCTAATGATACTGATAAAATTGCTGTACTTAGAGAAAAGGTATTGAAAATATACGAGACTATTTATAGTGTTGGAAGTTACACATCACGATATACAAAGGGAACCAAATCAGCACTTAGAGCTTTAGGTGTTTGTGAAGATTATATGGCAATGCCTTTGTGTAATTTTGGAGACGAAAAAAGAGCAAAAATAAAAAAATACGTAGAAGAATTTGAATATACGAACGCTAATTAAATTTTAAAATATGAATTACCAATTAGGAACAATTGATACAACTATTTTAATCGTTTACGGATTAATTTTAGTAGCAATGGGTGTTTATTTTTTCAGAAAAACCAAAACTTCTGAAGAGTTTATGGTTGCTGGCAGGGGAATTCCTGCGTGGGCAGCGGGTATTGCTGTAATGAGCGCTTATACAAGTAGTGTCTCCTATATTGCGGTTCCTGGAAAAGCATTTGATTCCAATTGGCATCCCATTATTTTTGCACTAACAGCAATCCCCGTTACTTGGTTTGTGACCAAATACGTGATTCCACATTATAGAAAAAATAACATTATTTCGGTTTATAAATACCTTGAAGATAAAATTGGAGAATGGGGTCGTTTATATGCTTCGTTTTCTTTCTTATTATTTATGATTGGTAGGACTGCGGTGATTCTGTATTTGTCAGCTTTATTGCTAACCTCATTTGTTGGGTATGATATTCGAACTCTAATAGTTGTTATTGGAGTTGTAACGGTTATCTATACCTTAATGGGAGGTATGGAAGCTGTAATTTGGACAGATGTAATGCAGTCTATAATTATGATTGGAGGGGTACTATTTGTTGGATACCTTCTTACAACCGAAATATTTTCACAACCAGAATACTTAATTCAAAATGCAATTGATGCCAATAAGTTTAGTCTAGGAGATAGTTCTTGGTCACTAAGTAGTAGAACTGTTTGGGTGATGATTATTTATGGATTATCGGAAAATATTAGAAACCTAATGGCCGATCAAAATTATACGCAGAAGTACGCATCTGTGGCGAATGAAAAAGAGGCTAAACGGTCTGTATGGTTTGCCATGCTAATGTATTTGCCTTTAACAATGATTTTCTTATATATTGGTTCTGCTTTATTTGCATTTTATTCTGGAACAGAAAATGTATTAGATCCATCAGATTTAAAAGGAGATAAAGTGTTTCCTTATTTTATAGCAACGGAATTACCTGTGGGTATAAAAGGGCTTATTATTGCAGCCATTTTAGCAGCATCTATGAGTACTATAGATTCGGCTTTAAACTGTTCTGCGACCGTGTTGTATGAAGATTATTACACCAAATATTTTAATAAGAAACCCGAAGAAAAAACAAGTATTAAATTCTTGAGATGGTCAACTGTAGTTTGGGGAGTATTCGGAATATTATTCGCACTACTAATGATTAATGCAAAGAGCGCATTAGATTTATGGTGGCAAATTTCTGGAATCTTTGGAGGAGGAATTTTAGGCTTGTTCTTACTAGCAATTTTCAATGTAAAAATTAGTAAAGCACAGGGGATTATGTCCGTAGCGTTTAGTTTGGTAGTTATACTTTGGGGAACTTTTGCTAGAGATCTTCCTTTAGAATACGCTTGGTTGCAGTGTGATATTGACTCTATTATAATCGGAGCAGTAGGAACTGTAGGGCTACTTGCATTGGCGCTTACGTTTGCTGTTCTTAATAAAAGAAATCAAGCAGCATAAAAAATGAACTTAATTTTAAACGTTTTTTTTGCTAAAATAAAGTTTAAAAATTTTCAATAAAAAAACGCATTAACAATCTATAAATAGGTGGTTAATGCGTTTTTTAAATAATTAATGTTTAAATCCTATTTGCATACAATTAGGATTCTTTTTTTTTAAATAAAATAGATTAGTTTATGGAAATACAGATTAAATGGGGGGTACTAAGTACCGCTTGGATTGCCACTGATTTTGTTATTCCGGCAATGTTAAAAAGCAAGTATTCTAAATTAATAGCAATTGCATCAAGAAGTGAACAGAAAGCAAAAGACATAGCAGAACAGTTTGATATTCCGAAGTATTATGCATCCTATCAAGATTTGTTAGATGATGCTACCATTGAGGTTGTTTACATTCCGCTCCCAAACCATTTGCATGTAGATTGGGCTATTAAAGCATTAAGGGCGGGAAAACATGTTTTGGTTGAAAAACCAATTGCTTTGTCAAGTGCAGAAGCACAAAAATTGATAAATGAAGCAAGAAAGCACCCTGAATTAAAGATTATGGAGGCTTTTATGTACAAACATCATCCGCAATGGATCAAAGTAAAAAGTTTGATTGATAGTGGAGAAATAGGTGTCTTAAAAACAATTCAATCTTCCTTTTCTTTTTTTGATGATAATCCGGATAGTATTGTAAATCAAAAAAAACTTGGAGGTGGGAGTTTGATGGATATTGGCTGTTATCCAATTTCAATTTCAAGGTATTTGTTTGAAGCCGAACCTAAAAGTGTTTCAGCAACGATTGAGTATGACCCAATAACAAAGGTCGATATTTTAGCAAATGGAATTTTAGAATTTGAAGAAGGGACTTGTACTTTTTTTAGTGCCATTCAGTTAATGGAAGACCAATATGTTAAGATTTTTGGAACAGAAGGATATATTGAAATTGAAATACCATTTAATCCGAAATCAGACAAGCCTGCTAAAACATGGTTGGTTACGGAAGGTGTTAAAAGGGAAATGGAATTTGAAATTTGTGATCAATACGCCTTACAAGCAGATGTTTTTTCCTTGGCTATTTTAGAAGATAAAAAAGTACCAACCGATTTGAATGATGCTGTTAATAATATGAAGGTCATTGAAAAATTAATGGAAAGTGATCGATTAGGGAAACGTATAGAAATGTAATAAATTAAGCAGATAAAATGAATAGATATACTATAAAAAATAATAAATTTCAATTCTCTGTATATCAGGAGGGTGCCGAACTACATAGTTTTAAATCTTTAAAGTCTAAAAAGGAATATATTTGGAAGGCAGATCCAGAGGTTTGGGGATCTCATGCGCCAAATTTATTTCCAATCATTGGTTGTTTAAAAGAGGATTCCTTTTTATATAAAGGAAAAGAATACGCTTGTCCTAAACATGGTTTCATCAGAAAGAACAATGCAATATCTCTTATTAATGAAACGGATAATAGTCTTACATTCGGATTAAAATATAGTGAAGAAACATTAGCTGTTTACCCGTTTAAATTCGAGTTTCAAATTAAATACACCTTAATCGATAATAAACTAGAAGTTGCTCATACAATTATAAATCATGGTGATGAGCAAATGCTATTTTCATTAGGAGGACATCCCGGATTTACTTGTCCGTTAAACGAAGGAGAAGAATATACAGACTACTACTTAGAATTTGAAAAACCAGAGACAGCAGAAACTTGGCGTGTATTAGAAAGTGGATTAATAGGTAAAGACACCTCTCCTGTATTTGATGAGCCAACAAAGATAAATTTGCATCCGCAACTATTTAAGGATGATGCCTTGGTGTTTAAAAACTTAAATTCTTCAAAAGTTAGTTTAAAAAGTAAAAAATCAGACCAAGTGCTTTCTGTAGAATTTAAGGATTTTCCGTATTTAGGGATATGGGCAAAGACAAATGCACCTTATGTGTGTATTGAGCCTTGGCTAGGAATTGCAGATAGTTTTAATGCTGATCGAAATTTAGAAAACAAAGAAGCAATAATGAAATTGGAAGCTAATAAAGATTTTGTTGCTGTATACAGTATAATTATAAAAGAGTAGTTAATTAGGTTTTACTAGAAAGAATAAAGTAAAGTTAAGAAAGGTCTAATTTTTATTTACATATAATATTCGACTAAAAATTACTACTTTTACATCTTATTTTAAAACAATTGACATGAAATGAGCGTGTTATAATTTCTATCACTCAAGGAAATTACTAATAGCGAACAGCATGCGCATGTTAAACAATAAAACAAATAAAGACACATGAATTACGGACAAGAATTTAAAAAATTCGCTACTAAAGATCAAGGAATTAGCAGCATGCATTATGAGAAGCTAATCAGTAATGTAACTCCCTATATAATGGAAGAGCGTCAAATGAATATCACTCAAATGGATGTTTTTTCACGTTTAATGATGGACAGAATCATCTTTTTAGGATCTGCTATTGACGACAATGTAGCAAATATTATTCAAGCACAATTGTTGTTTTTAGAAAGTGTAGATAGTTCAAAAGACATTTCAATTTATATCAATTCTCCAGGAGGCGGAGTTTATGCCGGTTTGGGAATTTACGATACCATGCAATTTATTAAACCAGATATCGCTACAATTTGTACAGGTATGGCAGCATCTATGGGTGCGGTGTTAATGTGCGCAGGAGCAAAAGGAAAGCGTTCTGCTTTACCACATTCAAGAGTTATGATTCACCAACCTTTGGGTGGTGCATCTGGTCAGGCAAGTGATATTGAAATTACGGCTCGTGAAATCATGAAATTGAAAGATGAATTGTATGAAATAATTTCAAAACATTCAGGACAAACAATTAAAAAAGTACATAGGGATTCTGACCGTGATTATTGGATGAAAGCAGATGAGGCGAAAGCTTATGGAATGATTGATGAAATTTTAGTAAGAAAATAAATTAGGGTGAAAGTGTTTTGTTGCTAGTTGTTGGGCAAATTAATTCAAGCAACGATCAACTAAAAACCACTAACAAGATAGAGGTTATGGCGAAAGAAGAAATATTAGAATGTTCATTTTGTGGTCGAAAAAAGGCCGAAACTGATTTGTTAATCGCGGGCTTAGATGCACATATTTGTGATAAGTGCATTGAACAGGCACATAGTATTGTAGTTGAAGAAGTGTCTGATGGAAAATCGGATACCTTATCTTCAGAAGTGGTTTTAAAAAAGCCGATAGAAATTAAAACTTTTATTGATCAATATATGATTGGTCAAACAAATTCAAAACGTGTGATGGCGGTGGCTGTTTATAATCACTATAAACGGTTGTTGCAAAAAGACACCACAGATGAAGAGGATGAAGTTGAAATTGAAAAAAGTAATATCATAATAGTTGGTGAAACTGGTACTGGGAAAACATTAATTGCTCGTACTATTGCACGTATGTTAAATGTTCCTTTTTGTATTGTTGATGCCACGGTACTTACCGAAGCGGGTTATGTAGGTGAAGATGTTGAAACTATTTTAACTCGATTGTTACAGGCGGCAGATTACAATGTAGAAAAAGCAGAAAGAGGAATTGTTTTTATTGATGAGGTTGATAAAATTGCTCGTAAAGGAGACAATCCATCTATCACAAGAGATGTTTCTGGTGAAGGTGTTCAGCAGGCATTGTTAAAATTATTGGAAGGTACCGTTGTAAATGTTCCGCCAAAAGGAGGAAGAAAACATCCCGATCAAAAATTTATTGAAGTTAATACTAAAAACATCTTATTTGTTGCTGGTGGTGCTTTTTCAGGAATTGATAGAATTATAAGCAAGCGATTAAACAGACAAGCGGTAGGTTATAGCGCTTCTATAAGTGATGATAAAATTGACGAAGAGAACTTATTGCAATATGTAGTGCCAACCGATTTAAAATCGTTTGGATTAATTCCAGAGATTATAGGTAGATTACCAGTGCTTACACACATGGATCCTTTAGACGAAAAAACACTAAGGGCCATTTTAACAGAGCCTAAAAACTCTATTATCAAGCAATATGTAAAGTTATTTGAAATGGATGGAATTGATTTTACCATTGAAAAAAACGCGTTGAACTATATTGTAAATAAAGCGGTGGAGTATAAATTAGGAGCTCGTGGATTACGCTCTTTATGTGAGGCCATTTTAACAGATGCCATGTTCGAAATGCCAGGTTCTGATATTAAAGAACTGCATGTAAATGAAGAATATGCTCGTGCTAAAATTTCTAAATCAAAGATTAAAAAGTTAAAAGCAGTATCTTAATTGTATTGTCATTTCGACAGAGAGAGGTACGAACAGAAGAAATTTGATAAACCTATTGGTTTAAACTTGAAAATAACAGATGTCCTGCAAGGTTTTAAAAACCTTGTAGGGATATTAAAGAGCGAGTAAAGAGACAGATTTGAAAATCAAAAATTAAAATTCTTTCCCTTTTGGGAAATATCCAAAGGACAAAGGTGCTAAATGATTTCAAGAAATACCATTGATAAAGTATTTGAAACGGCAAGGGTCGATGAAGTTATTCGTGATTTTGTACAACTCAAAAAAGCAGGTAGTAACTTTAAGGGGTTAAGTCCGTTTTCTGATGAAAAATCACCTTC
>JAGLDM010000282.1 GCA_023145595.1 Flavobacteriaceae bacterium
CAAAAGTATCTAAATAATCATCTTGTAACTGAAATGCAATTCCTAAATTTAATCCGAATTCATAAATTTTAGTTGCATTCTCTTCTGATGTCTTCGCTATAATAGCACCCATTTTTAATGCACAAGCCACCAACACAGAGGTTTTGAGACCAATCATCTTCATATACTCATCTATTGAAACATCATTCCTAGTTTCAAAATCAACATCCAATTGTTGACCTTCACAAACCTCAATTGCCGCTTTGCTAAACACTTTTATTAAGGCTTTAAAAACCACAGGCTCATAAGATTCAAAATACTGATACGCTTGAATCATCATAGCGTCTCCAGATAAAATTCCGATGTTGGTATCCCATTTTTCATGAACCGTTACGTTCCCTCTTCGCAGTGGAGCCGCATCCATAATATCATCATGAATCAACGTGAAATTATGAAAAACCTCAACAGCCATAGCGGCATCCATTCCCTCTAGATAATCAACTCCAAAAGCATCCACACTCATTAAAGTTAATATAGGACGCATTCTTTTCCCACCCAACTTTAGTATATAATTTATAGGTTCATATAAGTTTTTTGGAGATTTTATAGATGTCTTATTTTCTAAATAAGTAATAAAGGACTTCCTATAGTTGTCAATCATGTTGTTTTTTCTGTAAAAATAATTGTTGTTTTCTATTATTTGTTAAAAATGTGTGAAAACTTTGGAAACTTTTTTTGTGTCTAAAGTTTCTTACTTATATTTGCCTGCTTTATAAACTAAAAATGAAAGATAAAATATTGGCAAAAGCAAGTGAACTGTTTTTAAACTTTGGGTTTAAAAGTGTTACTATGGATGACATCGCTATGGAAATGGGGATTTCTAAAAAAACCATTTATACGCACTTTAAAAACAAAACAAAACTTATTGAGAGTACGACAATTTCTTTGTTCGATTTTATATCGAATGGAGTTGGTTGTATTTGTGAATTAGAAAAGAATCCAATTGAAGAATTATTTGCTATTAAAGAGTTTATGCTCAAACATTTAAAAGGAAAAAAATCATCTTCTTATTTTCAATTACAAAAATACTATCCCAACATATTTTATTCATTAAAGATGAAGCAATTGGAACTAATGCAATCTTGTATTATAACAAATCTAGATAAAGGAATTGAAATGGGATTGTTCCGAAAAGATTTAGATTTAGATTTTACCTCCAGAATCTATTTTAACGGAATAATAGGAATTAAGGACGAAGAAACGTTCCCCCCAGACAAGTTTACAAGAGAATATTTAACACACACTTTTTTGGTATATCATATAAGATCAATTTCAACAGGTAAAGGAATTAAAGTCTTAGAAAAACTACAATTAAAAAATGAAAAATAATATACTATTACTCATACTGTTTTTGAGTGTCGCAATGAATGCACAAGAGAAAACGGAATTTAGCTTGCGCGAAGCATTAGATTTCGCCTATGAAAACGCATACGCCATTAAGTCTGCCAGTAATGAAATTGAAAAAGCAGATGAACGTGCTTGGGAAACAATCTCCACAGGGCTCCCTCAAATTAACGGTAATGTAGATTATCAAAACTTCTTAATTCAGCCTACGTCATTAATTCCTGCCGAGTTTGTTGGTGGAACTCCAGGCGAATATATCCCTGTGAATTTCGGAACCCAACAAAATATAAATGCAAATGTTACTTTATCTCAATTGCTTTTTGACGGATCTTATATTGTTGGCTTAGAATCGATAAAAACATATAAGAAAATAAGTGAGGCAGCAAAGGTTAAGACAGAATTCTCTATTAAACAAGCGGTTGTAAGTGCCTATGTAAATGTCATTTTGGTAGAAGAAAGGCTTCTAATTCTTGAAAAAAACAAATTAGTTCTTGAAAAAAACCTAGAACAAACAACCAAAATTGTAGAAAATGGTTTTGCCGAAGAACAAGATGCAGAACAGTTACAACTCACCCTTTCGGCTATTTTAAATGAAATCAACAGAACAAACCGCTATAAAACAACTTCCATAAAATTATTGAACATGTCCATGGGTTTAGAAGTGGCAACACCCACCACCTTAACTCAAAATTTTGACGACTTGCTTTTAGAAAATTTAGACCTTGGTCTAGCACAAACTAATTTTGATATTACTTCTCACATAGATTATCAAATTGCAGAAAATTATAAAATGAATCAAAGCTTATTGGTCAAATACGAAAAAAGCAAAGCGCTACCTTCTCTAAGAGCATTTGTAAATTATGGTTCTAGGGCAGATAATTCAGAATTCGCTTTTTTTCAAGATACTCAAAAATGGTATGACTCGTCACTCTTAGGCGTGAGCATGACAATCCCTATTTTTAGCAGTTTACAAAGAAGTTCTAAAACCCAACAAGCAAAATTAAATCTTCAAATTGCGGAGCGCCAATTAACAGAAACCGAACAAAAATTAAAGATTGATATTCAGGATGCTCGAACCGATTACCAATTTGCAATTGACAATTATCAATACTCGAAGGACAATTTAGATCTGGCAGAACGCATTGAGAAAAAAGAAAATATCAAATTTTTTGAAGGGGTCTCTACCAGTTTTGATTTAACAAATGCACAAAATCAATTGTATAGCAAACAACAAAATTACTTAGAGGCAATGCAATACTTAATCAACTCGAAAACAAATTTAGAAAACGCATTAAACATAAAATAAATAGTATGAAAAATATATTAACTATTCTTTCTCTTGTTCTATTACTCGGTGCTTGCAGTAATAAAACTACAAACAACACTTCTGTTGCCACCTTAATTTCTGAAGGAAATGAGGACTCACTAAAAAAGAGACATCTAGAATTAAAAGAGCAACAACAAACAATAAATACTGAGATAAAAAAAATTGAGGCTGTCTTAGGCTTAAAAAACCCTGAAGGAAGAAGCCCGCTGGTTACTACGTTTATTGTAGAAGAATCTAACTTTATGCACTATTTAGAATTGCAAGGAAATGTAGTTACGAAACAAAATATAATCCTGTATCCTGAATACGCAGGAACACTTACAGGAGTTTACGTAAAAGAAGGACAAAGTGTAAAAAAAGGACAAAAATTAGCTCGTATTGATGATGGTGGATTAAGTCAGCAAATCGCACAATCAGAAGTGCAACTCTCTTTAGCTAAAACCACATACGAACGACAAAAAAGATTATGGGAACAAAAGATTGGTTCAGAAATTCAATATTTACAGGCTGAATCAACCTATAAATCATTAGAAAACTCATTAAAACAATTGCAAGCACAACTAGAAAAAACAATTATTCGCGCACCTTTTAATGGGATTATAGATGATGTTTTTACAGAACAAGGATCTGTTGTGGCTCCTGGTCAAACGCAGTTGATACGAATCATTAACCTTAATAATATGTACATCGAAACTGAAGTACCCGAAAATCATTTATTAAATATCACCAAGGGTAAAAAAGTTGAGGTTTTCTTTCCAGTTTTAGGGAAAACAATGAATACGCAAGTTCGACAAGTTGGAAACTATATTAACCCAAACAATCGTTCATTTAAAATAGAAATCAG
>JAGLDM010000283.1 GCA_023145595.1 Flavobacteriaceae bacterium
AAGTAATTTACGTCAGATTAACGGTGTTGCTGCCCTTAACTATCATGCAAAAAAATGGGAAATTGGGGCTAGAATTGATTATACATTTAGTCAACAAGATTCGGTTAAAAATGTTCGAAGGGTAGAAGGAAGTGGTACTTTGCAACGTATTCTTCAAAATGAGTGGTATCTCTTCTCAACTTCTGAATTCCTATCTAGTAGTGAATTAGGATTAGAACTAAGGGGCACAACAAGGGCTGGTCCAGGTTATTACTTTATGCAAACCAATATAAGTGCGTTTGCCATTGATGGGGGATTAAACTATAACCATGAAACATTTACAGATTCAACAAATCCAAACAAAGATAGTTATGAGGTGTATGCCGGTCTTACTTTTGAAAGGTACGATATTGGAGACTTTAGTATTGTCACTTCAATAGGTACTTTTCCTAGTTTAACAGAAAAAGGGAGGTTTAGAACAGATATAAAAATTGATTTAAAGTATGATTTTTTTAGTGATTTCTTTGTTAAATTAGGGTGGACATACAATTACGATAATCAACCAGCCCTTGGTGGTCCAAAAGATGATTATGTGTTTAAAACAACCGTTGGGTGGGAGTTGGATTAATAAATAGTACCTTTATCACATGAAAAACATTTACTTATTTTTTATTCTTTGCTCCGCAATGGTTTTTTCTCAGGAAATAGCTTTGGGAACAGGAGCGTCTATCTCTTTTGATGTTGGAACCTCTATCAATATTTATGGGTTAAAATTAATTCCCAGCGCGGTCTTTACAATCTCTGGTGTTAATAGTGTAACCAAAACCGATATTCCGGTTGTTGTTGGTTCCAATGAAAGTATTGAAGCCGTTTTTAACAATGCAAATAGTATAGATACATTTAGCGGAGACCTTATCTTATATTACGAAGATGATAAGTTAAATGGAATTGATGAAAATGATTTAGTGTTGGAGGTGCAAGATTCTAATGGAGAGTGGATCCACTATAACGCAACAAAAGACCCCACTTTAAACAGCCTTACACAGACCTTTAATAGTCCTATTAATTTTCTGTCGGTAACCGCTTCTTCTTTTGATGCGACACTTCCTGTTGCTGATTTTGATAAAAACGACACGCTTTATTTT
>JAGLDM010000284.1 GCA_023145595.1 Flavobacteriaceae bacterium
GTTTCTGTAAAAATGTAGACGCATGTTTATTTGATAGAAAGTTTCGGTTAAAATTGTTCTCTTCCAGAAAAATGAAACTCTCCTTCAATTTCGGCATTTTCATCGCTATCACTACCATGAATTGCATTTTCACCTATAGAAGTAGCGTATGCTTTACGAATCGTACCTTCTGCAGCCTCTTCAGGATTTGTTGCGCCAATTAAGGCTCTGAAATCTTCCACAGCATTATCTTTTTCTAGGATAACAGCTATAATTGGTCCACGTGTCATGTACTCAACTAGTTCTCCAAAAAACGGGCGATCTTTATGCATTTTGTAAAATTTTCTCGTGCCTTGTCTAGTCAGATAGGTCATTTTCATCGCCACAATTCTGAATCCAGATGAAGTTATTTTTTCTAGGATAACTCCGATATAACCTTTTTCGATTGAATCAGGTTTAAGTATTGTAAATGTTCTATTTGTTGCCATTTTATTTATGTTTAAGTCGCTAAAACAAATATAGAGATATATTTTTGAATTAGAGGGCTTGATTTATGAGTAATTTTACCAATAGAAATTTGTATATTCGCAGGCAATGGACACGAAGCAAATAGAACAGGTTAAACTAATGTTAGCAACAAAAAAAAATGTTGTTATAATTCCGCACAGAAATCCAGATGGAGATGCCATTGGTTCTTCTCTTGCGCTGTATCATTATTTAAAGAATGACCATCATGTAAAAGTGGTTGCTCCTAATGATTATCCATCATTTTTAAAATGGTTGCCAGGAACAAATACGGTTCAATTATTTGATAAACAGAACAGTCAAGCTAAAAAAACATTAGCAGCAGCAGATATTATTTTTCTTTTAGATTTCAATGTATTGCACCGTATTGGTGATGATATGAAAAATACGGTTGAATTATTTAAAGAAACATTTATAATGATTGATCATCATCAGCAGCCAGATACAGATTTGACAGAATTTATTTATTCCGACACTTCTATCTGTTCTACGAGTCAGATGATTTATCATTTCTTAGAGAAATTAGGAGGAATTGATTCAATTACACCAGAAATGGCTACCTGTATGTATGTCGGAATTATGACAGATACTGGTTCATTTCGTTTTCCATCTACCACGAGTACCACACATCGTATTATTGCAGATTTAATTGATTTTGGAGCCAAAAACGCTCAAATTCATAACAATGTTTATGATACAAATTCGTACAGTAGATTACAATTATTAGGAAGGTCTCTTAGTAATTTAAAAATTGAACCCGAATATAAAACTGCTTATATTACTTTATCTCAAGCAGAATTAGATATGTTTAATTATAAAAAAGGAGATACAGAAGGAGTGGTGAATTATGCATTATCTTTATCAGGTGTTGTTTTAGCGGCTATATTTATTGAAGACGTTGAACAAAAAATCATTAAAATTTCTTTTCGGTCAAAAGGTTCTTTTTCTGTAAACCAATTGGCAAGAAAACATTTTAATGGAGGAGGGCATGATAATGCCGCAGGAGGCAGATCTGAAATTTCTTTAGAAGAAACTGTTTCTGAATTTGTTAAATTATTACCAATCTATAAAAACAATATTTTGAAATCTGATGAAGTATAGTTTTGTAACTTTTATATTGTTCTTACTAATCTCTTGTTCAAACCCAGAAGCAAGACGGCCTATTAGTCATCATACCGACAGTTATCTAAAGAAATCTATTCAACGAAATAAGCAAATTAATGCTTTTGAAGAGGAAGCAATAAAGTATTATATTGCGCAGGATTCTACGAATATTTATAGTTCTTCAACTACCGGGTATTGGTTTCGATATTTGGAACGTAATGAAGAATTAGAAGGGGTAAATCCAAAATTTGAAGACACTATTATTTTTAACTATGAAATTTCAGATTTGAATAATGAGGTTTTGTACAGTTATGACGAACTGGGTGAAGTTACCTATAAAATTGATAAAGAGAATTTAGAATCTGGTTTGCAGGATGGATTAAAAATAATGCGAGAGCAAGATGAAATAATGTTTTTATTTCCTTCGTATAAAGCATTTGGAATTCTAGGAGATAAAGAAAAGGTTGGTATGAATCAATCGCTAATATATAAAGTTAAATTAATAAAAATTAAATCAAAAAAGAAAGAATGAAAACAATTAAATTTTTTGCAGCAGCAATTGTAGCGGTAACACTAACATCTTGTAACGGACAGTCGGTTACAAACAAATCATTAAAAACGGAATTAGATTCTGTGAGTTATGCAGCAGGATTGACTTCAGGTTTAGGTCTGAGAGCACAAATTAAAAAAGGATTTTCTGAAGCAGATATGATTTTGTTTGCCCAAGGAGTTAATAATGGTATCGATTCTACTAATGTTTTAATAGATGCGCAAAAGGCAGAAGCAATTTTAGGGGTTTATTTTAAAAAGAAGCAGGAAGAAAAAAAAG